>NZ_JBFODN010000267.1:0-55134 GCF_040908345.1 Aeromonas sp. R3-1 | reverse complement strand
GCCATCAACCATCAACAAAGGTAAACCGGGGAGGGTCACTCAGGAGCAACTGGCCGCCGCTGCCATCAAACTGTCATCCCGCTGACATGTCGCGGGAACAGTGTCACATCATGCTGGGAGCAACGGATCGCCGGAGCCCTCCAGATGTTCACTATCGATACCCTGCTGACCCAGCACTTCCCCCGCCTGCTTGGCTACCCCCTGCTCACCCCGCTGTTAAAGCGGCTGCTGGGCTGGCTGCTCAACGAGCAGGCCTTTGCCGACTTTGCCGCCCGCTACCCGCACCTGCGCGGCCTCGACTTTGTCGAGCAGGCGCTGACCCAGCTCGATTTCGACTATCGGGTCAGCGAGGCGCAGCTGGAGCATATTCCCGCCAGCGGCCGGGTCATTCTAGTCGCCAACCACCCCATCGGCTCGCTGGATGGACTGGCGCTGCTGCAACTGCTCGGCCGCATCCGCCCCGATGTGAAGATCGTCGCCAACCAGCTGCTGGCCCAGCTCGCGCCGCTGCGCCCTTTGCTATTGCCGGTGGACAATATGGAGGGCAAGACCGATCGACAGGCCATCCTCGCCATGAACGAACACCTCGCCCATGAAGGTGCGCTGGTGATCTTCCCCGCAGGCGAAGTCTCGCGGCTTGGCCTCAAGGGGGTGAAAGACGGCCCCTGGCAGGCAGGCTTTATCAAACTGGCCCAGCGCACCCGCACCCCGCTGGTACCCATCCATCTGGGGGGGCGCAACAGCCTCTGGTTCTATCTCGCCTCCTGGCTCAACAAGCCCGCCTCCGCCCTGTTGCTGGTGCGTCAGCTGTTTCGCCAGCAGGGGCAGACCCTGCCGGTGACCATAGGGGCGCGCATTCCGCTCGGCAGTTTTCAGGAGCTGCCCGCCAAGACGGCGGCGCGGCTGGTGCGCAACCACCTCTACCGGATTGGCCGTGGCAAGGCAGGGCGCCTGCAGACCGAGGCCCCCATCGCCCTGCCGGAGGATCGCCGCCAGCTCAAACAGGCCATCGAAAGCTGCGAGCAGCTCGGCACCACCCCGGATGGTCAGGGGATCTACCTCTACCGCCGCCACGAACTGAGCCACTCGGTGATCCTGCGCGAGCTGGGGCGACTGCGGGAGATCGCCTTTCGCGCAGTGGGGGAAGGGTCTGGCAAGCGGCGGGATCTCGATGGCTTTGACAACGACTATCACCACCTGATCCTCTGGGATCCGGCCCAGCTCGACATTATCGGCGCCTACCGGTTCGCCCCGGTGGCGGAGCTGCTGGCCAGCAAGGGGAAGGATGGTCTCTACAGCCACACCCTGTTCGGCTTTGAGGATAAGCTGCTGCCCCGGCTGGAGCAGGCCATCGAGCTTGGCCGCAGCTTTATCCAGCCCGCCTACTGGGGCAAGCGGGGGCTCGATTATCTCTGGTTCGGCATCGGTGCCTATCTGGCCCGCTATCCCCGCTACCGCTACCTGTTTGGCCCGGTGTCGCTCTCCGGCAGCCTGCCGCCGATGGCCAAGGATCTGCTGGTGAGCTTCTACCGCCAGCACTTTGCCCCCGAACTGGCGCTGGCCCCCTCCCGCCGTCCCTACCCCGAGACGCAACCTCTGTTCGAGGGGGTGGATTACGGCGCCGATCTCAAAGCACTCAAGGCCCGCCTCGACAATCTGGGCTGCGCCATCCCTACCCTCTACAAGCAGTATTCTGAGCTGTGCGAGCCGGGCGGGGTGCAGTTTATGGATTTTGGCATCGACCCCGACTTCAACCACTGCATCGACGGGCTGGTGTGGGTCGATGTGAGCCGCATCAAGTCCCACAAGCGGGCCCGCTATATCGGCAGTCATCTGGCCGAGCCGCGCTTATAACCCTGCTGGAGCCAGGCAAACAGCCAAAAGCAAAAAAGGAGATAGAGGCCATCGCCTCCCTCTCCTTTCGCTCTCATGCTCAGCACCTTTTCGAGACGCTCGGCCCATCTGGCGTTACTCGGCCGCCTTGCGATCCGAGTGGCCGAGATCCCGCTCAGGGGCGATGACGTCACGCACCCGCTGCTTGATCTCCTTGGCCTCGGGGAAGCCATCATCCACCACCCGATCCCACACCTGCACCCCACCCACCAGAATGCGGAACTCCCCCTTGCTGGCCGGCACCAGCGCCACCTCCCCCAGATCGCTGTCAAAGGTGGAGAGCAGCTCCTGCGCCAGCCAGGCGGCGCGCAGCATCCAGCGACAGAGGGTGCAGTAGCGGATTTCGATGCGGGGTTTGCTGATCAGGGTTTCAGATTCGGTCATGAGTGACTCCATAAAAAAGCGGCCAATGGCGGGAAATGGCGTACTGCCGCCCAATGGCCGATCCCGGTTTGGTCAAATCAGTGCTGATCAACCCCATGAAAATCGGCCAGCCAATGGCGGGCAATGGTACGCATCGCCGATTCTGGCAGCTCGAACAGGCCGGGAGCAAGAGGGCCTGCCGCCAGCATCCGGATCCCTTCCATGATCTCCGCCAGCACCAGATAGACATATTCGCCAATCACGGCGCCATGGACGAAGTTGACCGCCTCGCCCCGGTTGAGCAGGTAGATCTGGGTACCATCCGGCCGGTTGAGGGCCAGCACATGGGGGCACACCTCTTCGCTCGGCCACGGCAACTGGGCCAGCGAGAAGGCAAACTCGTCGTCGGCCGAGGTGACCGAGGCGACCATGGTGCCGGGACGCAGCGCCTGCAGATCCGCCAAATCCAGCGAGCCGTTGCCGGTAGAGCAGATCACCAGCTCGGCGCGGCTCAACGCCTCGGCCTTGGTGATCAAGCGAAAACCGTGAGAGAGCGCTTCGACCTGTCGCAGCACATCGGTCTCCACCAGCCCGAGATGGAGGTTGCGACAGCGCAGGTCGCGGGCGATGCTGCGCCCCACCTTGCCATAGCCAAACAGCACGGCTTCGCAGACGTTGAAAGTACGGTTGAGGTTGCGGGCCAGCGACTCCGCGGAGTAGACCACGCTCAAACCAATCTGGATATCCTCGGCCTGCTTGAGGGGACTTCGTGCCACCGACACCACCGGGGTCGCCAGCACCTCCTGCTCATAGCGCTGGTGGCCGTTCTCGGTCATCTCCACCACCCCGAGGAAACGGGGGCCGAAGTATTCACTCAAGATCACCTGGGTTTTGGCAAAGTAACCGCCAATATCGAGGATCAGCAACCGCTCGTGGGGGGCCACCAGCGGTGCAATCTGCTGGATGATACTGTCGGGATCATTGGTCCAGCGCCGGTTGAGGGGCAGCACCGGATAGTGCTGGGATACCCACTCCAGGGTCGGGCCATGTACCGATTTCGGTTTGGGTAAAATGGCGCCAATCCGCCCAATCCGGGAAAGCGCTTCGATAAAATGGGGGCGATCGGGAAGCAGGTGAGTGACCAGCAGAATGCAGAGACCGTCGATGCGTCCCTGTCCGGTGAAATGGCGAAAAAACAGATGCTCAGATCCTTGACTGCGCAACTGTGGCCTCCTTATGTGCCGCAAAGCAGGCAAACAGAACCCGGCGCGGCCGGGTTCTGTGTGTGTCCAAATAAAATGAAAAACCTTTTTATCTGAAACACATAGGTGGCTCAATCATTATCTGCCAAGAGTATGAGCGGGTATGCAAAAATGACTGTAATTGCCTGTTTTTCATGCAAAAATCAGTACAAAGAAGCAGCAGGCCACACCCACCACAGGCTGAGCCCGGTTCCCGCGGCAGCAAGCAATATCAGCCCACCCCAACGCACTGGCCACGGTTTGTCACACAACGCCCACTCCAACAGCGGCAGCAACCAGACCGGCAGCAACACCACCAGCGGCACCTCCACATATTGCCAGGCCAGCATCTGGACGAAGGCGAGGGCCAGCGCCAGACCGGCGGGTGCTACCTTGATGCCAACAAAGGTGGCGAGCAGGGCGCGAAAACCGGCGAAAGCAGCCAGAGCACCGGCCAGCTGGGCAATCAGCAAACTGCCATCGATGCCGATCACCAGCGCCAGCCAGATAAAGCCGAGGGCAAACCCGAGCCCCTCGCGGCTGTCACAGCGCAAGGTGCTCCAGCCAAACCAGAGGATGGCGGGCAGCAGCGCCAGCCAGATCCCGGGTTCGCTCGCCAATACCGAGGCCAATCCCTGCCACCACACCAGCGCACTGAACACCGCAAAGAGCAGCAGCGAGCCGCGTTGATCGCTCACCTGAGCCGCGATGGCGGGGACCAGCAGAGTTAGCGGCAGCCATTGCCACGCCTTTTCCGGCATGCCATAGAGGCCGCCGAGCCAGGATCCCACCAGCCAGAGCGCCAGCGCGCCCCACAGATACCCCAGTCGCGGCCAGCGCCACGATAGCAAAGCGGCTCCCAGAGGAGCCGCCAGGGTTTGCAGCAGAAGTTCCGCGCCCATTACTTGCGCACGCCTTCGACAAACAGGTTGATGTTCATCTCGTCGGGGATGCCGGGCAGCATGTAGCTCACGCCAAAGTCACTGCGCTTGATGGTGGTGGAGGCGTTGAAGCCACTGCGGTAACCGCCCCAGGGATCCTTGCCTTCGCCAATTTTGACCAGATCGAAGGCCACTTCCTTGGAGACGCCGTGCAGGGTCAGGGTCCCTTTCAGCACACCTTTATCCTTGGTGCCCTCGTAAGCGGAGCTGACGAAGGTCATCTTGGGATATTGTTTCACGTCGAGGAAGTCAGGGCTGCGCAGGTGCTTGTCGCGGGCTTCGTGATTGGAGTCGACGCTGGCGGCATCCACTTCAAAGCTCGCCTTGGCGGCCGCCGGGTTGGCGTCATCCATGCTGAAGGTACCGCTGAAGGTGTTGAAGCGACCCACCAGCTCGGAGAAGCCCAGGTGACCCACCTTGAACTGCACTGTGGTGTGCGCCGCATCCACATCGTAATCCGCCGCCATCAGGGGGGTAGCCATAAACAGGCAGGAGGCCAGCAGAGCCTTGGTCATTTTCATCCGTTCGTTCCTTCATCTTGGGGTTCACATCAGTGGTTAAAATGCTAACCTCGTTCTGAAGATGAATAATCAGTGATTTATTAAATTCATTATTTACTGAGGATGGAAAATGGATCAGATCGCCGCCATGCGCACCTTTATCAAGGTGGTGGAGTGCCAGAGCTTTACCAAGGCCGCCAACCAGCTCGGCATCTCGGTCGCCATGGCCTCCAAACTGATGCAGCAGCTGGAGGAGTCCCTCGCCACCCGGCTGCTGTCGCGCACCACTCGTCAGGTCAATCCCACCGAAGCAGGCCAGTTCTACTACCAGCGCTCCCTCGCCCTGCTGGCGGAGCTGGAAGAGACCCACAGCCAGCTGACCCACCACAACCAGCAGCCGAACGGCACCCTCAAGCTCTCGGTGCCGATGGACTTTGGCTATCTGCACCTCTCCCCCGCCCTGCCGCTGTTTCGCCAGCGCTTTCCCGATCTCAAGCTCGATATCGAGTACAGCGACCGGCGGGTCGCGCTGGTGGAAGAGGGGTTCGATCTAGCGCTGCGGATCGGCCACCTCAGCGACTCCTCGCTGGTGGCGCGCCAGCTGGCCACCATTCGGGTCGAGCTTTGCGCCAGCCCCGCCTATCTGACACGCAAGGGCAGACCGGAAAAACCCGAGGATCTCAAACAGCACGACTGTCTGATCTACACCCTGACCCAGCCGGAGTGGCACTTCAAACGGGGAAACGAGCAGCAGAGCATCCGGCCACAGGGACCGCTGCGGGCCAACAACGGGGTGGCGCTGACCCGCGCCGCTTGTGATGATCAGGGCATCATATTGCAGCCCACCTTTATCGTGGGGGAGGCCCTGCGGTCAGGACAGCTGGTCAGCCTGCTGCCAGAGTGGGACAAGGGAGATGTGGGACTTTATGCGGTCTATCCGCACCGCCGCTTCGTCTCGGCCAAGGTGCGCTGCTTTATCGAGTTCGTGCAGGAGCGCTATCTCGCCCCGCAACAGTGGGATAAGCCGTGATGATTGCCAGAGCAGAAGATACGGCCTGACTGTCCGGCCTGCTGGTCCGGCTTGAAACCTAACGCTGGTCGGGTGCGGTGGTGGATGCGGCAACAGGGGTGAGCTTGGCTAGCAGACGCTCCTGCTCGAGGCTTAACTGCCAGCGTGGCAAACGGGTGCGTATCACCGACAACTGCGGCTCACTGAGGGCATAGGGGAGCGCCACTTCAATCTCGGGGCAGTCAAACATGGCGGCCAGCTGCAGGATCAGAATGAGGTTTGCCTCGTCGGTCTTGTGCTTGTTGACCCGTTTGCGGATCTCGTGGCACAGCTGGGTTTCGGGGTCCTGGGTCATCGCCTGCCAGCCGAAACCGAACAACGGCACCAGCGCGCTGACAATCCCCAGCGCCGTCATCGGCTGCTTGGGGGGATGATAGAGTGCGTTGAGATCCAACCGAACAGGATTCTGACGAACCTCACCCCCACCAAATAAAATCGTTTTCGTCATTGGATTACCCGTTATATTCCACTAGACTGCGCCGCATATTTTACCCCGATATGCCAACGAGGTGCTGATGCTAAGCGATATCGAGATCTCCCGCCAGTCCCCCCGTCTCTCAATCCACGCGCTGGCCGAACGCCTCGCCATCCCCCAGCACCTGCTCAGCCCTCATGGCCACTACAAAGGCAAACTCAGCCTCGACCTGCTCACGTCTCAACACATACAGCGCGGCAAGCTGGTACTGGTGAGCGCCATCACCCCGACCCCGCTCGGTGAAGGGAAGACGGTGACCACCCTTGGCCTCTCCATGGGGCTCAACCATATCGGCCAGCCCAGCATCGCCACTATCCGCCAACCGAGCCTCGGGCCGGTATTCGGGGTCAAGGGGGGGGCCGCTGGTGGCGGCCACGCCCAGGTGGTGCCGATGGAGGAGATGAACCTCCACCTCACCGGCGATTTTCACGCCCTGACTGCAGCCCACAATCTGGCGGCGGCAGCCCTCGATGCCCGCCTGTTCCATGAGCGTAAACTCGGCGACCAGTTCAGCGCCAAAACCGGCCTGCCGCGGCTCGATATCGATGCTGACAACATTCTCTGGCCACGCACCCTCGACATGAATGACCGCGCCCTGCGCCACCTCACGATTGGACAGGGGGGTGCTGCCGATGGTGTGGAGCGCAGCGATCGCTTCGTCATCACCGCCGCCTCCGAGCTGATGGCCATTCTGGCGCTGGCGAGCGATCTGAAAGACCTGCGCCAGCGCATCGGCCGCATCCAGCTGGCCCGCGATATTCACGGCAAGCCCATTACCGCCGAACAGTTGGAAGTAGCGGGCGCCATGACGGTGCTACTCAAGGACGCGCTACAGCCGACCCTGATGCAGACCACCGAGCAGACGCCGGTGCTGGTGCACGCCGGCCCCTTTGCCAATATTGCCCACGGCAACTCCTCGGTGATCGCCGATCGCATCGCCCTTGGTCTGACCGACTATGTGGTGACCGAAGCGGGTTTTGGCTCCGACATGGGGCTTGAGAAGTTCTTCAACATCAAGAGCCGCCAATCCGGTATTACCCCCGCCTGCGTGGTGCTGGTGGCCACGGTGCGCGGCCTCAAGGCCAACAGCGGCCTGCTCGATATCCGCCCGGGCCAGCCGCTGCCAGCCAGCCTGCAAGGGGAAGATCTGCCGACCCTCAAGCAGGGCTGCGCCAACCTCGCCTGGCATATCCGGAACGCCCGCCGCTACGGGGTGCCGGTGGTGGTCGCCATCAACCGCTTCCCCACCGACAGCGAGGCCGAACTGGCGCTGCTGGCCCATGAAGCGCAGCAAGCCGGTGCCTGTGGCGCAGCCATCTCCAACGCCTTCACTCAGGGTGGTGTCGGTGCCAGCGAGCTGGCCCGCGCCGTGGTGGCCGCTTGCGAACAACCCGGCAAGGTGAAACTGCTCTACCCCGACGAGGCGAGCCTCGACGCCAAACTGACGACCCTGGTGGAGTGCGGTTACGGCGGCCGCGGAGTGCAGCTCTCCGACAAAGCCCGCCAGCAGCTGGCGCAACTCTCCGCCGAAGGGTGGGATCACTTGCCCATCTGCGTGGCCAAGACGCCGCTCTCCATCAGCCACGACCCAGCCCTCAAAGGGGTGCCGACCGATTTCGAGGTGCCCATCGACGAGGTGAAGCTCTGCGCCGGTGCCGGGTTCGTCTATGCGCTGGCGGGCCCCATCATGACCATGCCGGGGCTAGGCAGTCTGCCTGCCTATCGCCATATCGATATCGATGAGAACGGCGAGATAGTCGGCCTGAGCTGAGCCCTTCCACAACGCCAGAAACAACAAGGCCCCGCCAATTGCGGGGCCTTCTGTTATCCATGCATCAACTCTTAGAGGGTGAAGCGCTGGGTCATATGGTGCAGGGTGTTGGCCAGCTTGCTCAGCTCGACGCAAGCCTGGGCGATCTGATGAGCGCCCTGGGCATTCTCGTCAGCGGCATTGTGAATGTTGACAATGCTGCGGTTGAGCTCTTCGGTCACCGCATTCTGCTCTTCGGTGGCGGTGGCGATCAGGGTATTCATGTCGGTGATGCGCACCACGGCACCATTGATGGTCTCGATACTGGTACCGGCATCCCGCGCCAGACCGACGCTCTCCTGCATCTGGTGACGACTCAGCTGCATGGCGTTGCCCGCCTCGGCGGCGCGGCTCTGCAACAGCTCGATCATCTTGCTGATCTCGGCGGTGGAGTCCTGGGTACGCTGGGCCAATGAACGCACTTCATCCGCAACGACCGCAAAACCACGACCCTGCTCACCAGCACGGGCCGCTTCGATGGCGGCGTTAAGGGCCAGCAGGTTGGTCTGACCGGCGATATCGCGGATCACATCCAGCACCACGCTGATGTTGGCGCTGTCGGCCTCCAGCTGCTGCACCACTGTGCCTGCCTGTTCAATCTTGACCGACACCTCTTCGATGCTGGCAATGGAGCTGCGTACCACTTCGCTGCCGGCAGCGGAGGTGCGGGAGGCATCCTTGGCGGCGCTCATGGCATCCGTGGTGTTGCGGGCCACTTCGTTAACGGTGGATTGCATCTCGTTCATGGCGGTCGCCACCTGGGAGACTTCGTTCTGCTGGATGGCCATGCCGCTGGCGGACTGGCTGGAGATGGCGCTCACCTCCTCCACCGCACTGCTGAGCTGACTCACGGAGCCGGCGATCTCGCTCACCAGATCGGAGAGGGAGCCCTGCATCCGGTTGATGGCGGAGCCCAGCTGACCCAGTTCATCGCGGTTGAAGCGGCTGTCACGGATCCACTGCTGCAGTTCGCCCTGACCCAGATCGCCATTGGCAATACGCTGGGCCTGACGGGCCAGCATGATCAGCGGGTCGCGAATTTGGCGGGTCAATACCACGGAGAGCACCACCACAAGGATCAAACCGATCACCAGCGCGATGGTGACACTCAGATTGGCGGATTGATAAGAGTCGACAATGTCGCTGCGGGATTCAGACGCATAACCATGGTTAATCTGGATAAGGGAGGCCACTGACTTGCTCAGCGCGGTATAAAGGGGAACCCCCTCCTCAAGAAAGATGCGTTGGGCTTCGGCAAGCTGATCGCTGTCTTGCAGCTGTTTGACTCGCTGGTGCAGGGCGACGTAACGATCCCAGTCAGATTTCACCGTATCGAAGGTACGGCGCTCCGCCACATCCTCAGGCCAGATCGTCTTGTCATGGGCAATCAGCTGCTGCGCGATCGAGTTAAGCTGTTGACTGGCAATATTCCGATATTCAGCCCTTTTCAGCGGCTCGGCGGCCACCACGAAATAACCCAGCTCATAACGACGCAACTCACCGAGAGAATCCCCGATCGCGCTGGTGCGATTGACCGCTGGCAAGATGCTGTCGGTAAACCGGATGGCAACATCATTCATGTTGCCAAACTGGACAAGGGCAAAACCGCCGATAAAGGCGACCATCAAACCGAGCACGGCAAAGCCGGCGGTGAGTTTTTTGCCTATGGTCATGGTACTGGTATTCATGGGATATCCTGGTGGTCGTTAAATTCGTAGCACTCGTCCGGTTCACGCCCTCCTGGCATGAACTATCTGGCCACCTGTTCAGTGGCGCACCATCCAACCTTGATGAATATCTCTGAATTCCATGAGCGGCAGCGAGAGCCGAGAGGGGCGCTAGAGTAACCGGATTGTGATGGTTCGGAAAGAGTCTGTCCGGTTACTTTTTGTAAGGTGAAAACGAGGGATTTATCGTGCTCGATTAAATATACCGCTCAGATGAATAAATCGAAAAAATACATAACGTTTGCATAGTGCAAGCCGCACGGACCAAGCCGTTGCAGGCCGCCACTCTCATCCGGAACCAATGAAAAACGCCAGCAATGGCTGCTGGCGTCTCGTTTATTCAGCGTGGCGGTTACAAAACAACCGCCATCTTATCCGCGCAGGCCGCCCAGAAATTCGGCCCGGGTATCGGGCTGGGTCTTGAACACCCCACCGAGGGAGGTGGTGGTGGTATAGGAAGTCGAATCCATTACCCCGCGTGCCTTGACGCAGTAGTGGGTCGCCTTGATGCTGATGGCCACATCCTTGGTACCGAGCAGGGTCTGCAGCGCCAGCAGGATCTGCTGGGTCAGCCGCTCCTGCACCTGGGGACGGCGGGCAAAGAACTGCACGATGCGGTTGATCTTCGACAGGCCAATCACCTTGCCACGAGGGATATAGGCCACATGGGCCATGCCGTCGATGGTGACGAAGTGGTGTTCGCAGGTGCTGGTGAGGCTGATGTCCCGCACCATGATCATCTCGTCCACCTGCATCTTGTTCTCGATCACCGTCACCTTGGGGAAGGTGGAATAGTCGAGGCCTGAGAAGATCTCGTTGACGTACATCTTGGCGATGCGATGCGGCGTCTCGGCCAGACTGTCATCGGTCAGATCCAGCCCCAGCGTCTCCATGATGGAGCGCATATGGCCTTCGATCTTCTCCCGCTTCTGCTGGCTGTTCAGCTCGTTGATGACCAGGGGGGTTTCCAGTCCCTGGGCTTCGAGGGCAGCCCTGACCAGCAAGGCTTCCGGACTTAAGGTTGTCATTATCTTCTCTCCCACGCTCAGGGACTGTGAGGGCCGCTCAAGGAGCAACCCCTTATGTTATGGCGGCGTACAGGGCCGACGGTATCGCTGTAATGGTCGCCACTCGGGATGTAACGGCCATCTGTTATGGCGGCATAGTAAACGGCCATTGCCGCCAAGATTCAAGTCAACTTGTGCGTCACCTCATACTTTATGGCCATCTACCCCCGTTTCTGCGCCGATTACCCCGAGAATCCTTGAGATAACCTGCCCATCCCCGGGGATTTTTGTGATAATCCCGCCTTCAATCATAGAAAGAGGTCATGACGATGGGATTTGATACCAGCGGACTACTCCCCTTAAGCGATGCCCTGCAAGGGATGCTGGAACAACTCGCCTGCTGCTGCGACTGCGAGCAGCAGCCCCTGCCAGAGGCCCTTGGCCGGGTTCTTGCCAGCGACATCGCCTCTCCCCTCGCCGTGCCCCCCTTCGACAACTCCGCCATGGACGGTTACGCCGTGCGCCTTTCGGATCTCACTGCTGGCACCCCGCTCATCATGGCGGGCAAAGCGTTTGCCGGTCAGCCCTATCAGGGCGAGTGGCCCGCCGGCCACTGCGTGCGGATCATGACCGGCGCCCCGGTTCCCGCAAGCACCGATGCGGTGGTGATGCAGGAAGAAACGCAGGCCGACGGCGATCGGATCACTTTTCTTACGCAACCCGAACCGGGCCAGAATATCCGCCGCACCGGCAGCGATATCGGCAAGGGCGCCTGCGTGCTACCAGCCGGTACTCGCCTCACCCCAAGAGAGATGCCACTGCTGGCCTCCCTCGGCGTGGCAACCGTCGCGGTGCGCCGCCCGCTGAAAGTGGCCATCTTCAGCACTGGCGATGAGCTCAAGCCGGTCGGCACCCCGCTGGCCCACGGCGATATCTATGACTCCAACCGCTACGGCGTGCGGGCCATGCTGGCGCGCATGGGCTGCGACTGCCTCGACCTTGGCATCATCCCCGACGACCCGGCCCAGCTACGCGCTGCCTTTATCCGCGCCGACGAAGAGGCCGATGTACTCATCACCACCGGCGGCGTTTCGGTAGGGGAAGCGGACTTCACCAAACAGCTGCTGGACGAGCTCGGCGAGATTGGCTTCTGGAAGCTGGCCATCAAGCCGGGCAAGCCGTTTGCTTTTGGCCGTCTGCCCCGCGCCTGGTTCTTCGGCCTGCCGGGCAACCCCGTCTCCGCCATGGTCACCTTCGATCAGCTGGTGCAACCGGCGCTGGCCAAGCTGGCGGGCCAGCACTTCGAGCGGCCACTCCAGCTGCAAGCCATTGCGGCCGAGCCACTCAAAAAGAGCCCGGGCCGACTCGACTTCCAGCGCGGCATTCTGAGTCAGGGACCAAACGGCCTCGAGGTGCGCAGCACCGGCTCGCAGGACTCCGCCGTGTTCAGCTCCCTGTCGCAAGCCAACTGCTACATCGTTCTTGAACGGGAACGGGGCCGCGTCGCCGTGGGCGAGACGGTGACCGTGGAGCCATTCGGGGGATTGCTGCTGTGAGCGAGATCCTGAGCGACGCCGAACTACTGCGCTACAACCGCCAGATCATCCTCAAGTCCTTCGATTTCGAGGGGCAGGAGGCGCTCAAGCAGGCCAGGGTGCTGGTGATCGGCGCCGGTGGCCTTGGCTGTGCTGCCGGCCAGTACCTGGCGGTGGCCGGGGTTGGCCAGCTCACCCTGGTCGATTTCGACAAGGTGGAGCTCTCCAACCTGCAGCGTCAGGTGCTGCACAACGATGAGCGCATCGGTCACTACAAGGTGGACTCAGCAGCGCAGTCGCTTCGTGCCCTCAATCCCTGGCTCAACGTCGAGACCCACGCTACCGTGGCCGATGAGGCGCTGCTCGATGCCTTGCTGCCCCGGCATCAGCTGGTATTGGATTGCACTGACAACCTGGCCATTCGCAACCTGCTGAATCACAAGGCACGCCAACACAGGGTTCCGTTAGTCAGTGGCGCCGCCATTCGGCTGGAGGGGCAGCTCTGCAGCTTCACCTGGCAGGAAGGTGAACCCTGCTACGCCTGCCTCAGCGCCCTGTTTGGCGAGCAGGCACTCACCTGCGTCGAGGCGGGCGTGCTCGCCCCCGTGGTGGGATTGGTGGGCAGCCTGCAAGCGCTGGAAGCTATCAAGCTCTTGGCAGGTATGGGCAAAAGCTACAGCGGCCGCCTGCTGATGATTGACGGCCTGAGCGGCACCTTCCGCGAGATGAAGCTACCCAAGCGCCCCGACTGCCCGGTCTGCTCCCACCCTTGACCCAAACGGGATCAAAAAAGCCGAACCCTGTGGTTCGGCTTTTGTATTCCGATTTAGCAACGGTATCGGGGATCAGAAGATCCCCTTGGCTTTGACCTTTTTCATATTGGCCACCTGACTCGAGAGATCCTCGATCAAAGGTTCTGCCTCTGTGCCGACAACACTCTGTCGAGCGGGGGCACTGGCCAGTCGCTGGATCAATCTGTGCTGCTCGCGGATCAGCCGGGATTGCTCTTCCAGTTGGCGAGAAAGCAGCTGGATACTGCTGGCAAGGGGAGCCAGATCCTGCTCGGCCCCTGCTGATGGCAGCTTGCCAGCGATAGCTTCGGCCAGCTGGTCATGATCCAGTGCGGCAGGCAATCCTTGCCTGAGTTCATCCCACATCTCGGCGGGTTGTTGCTCGCCGAGCCGGCTGACAATCTCGTCCACCAGGGATGTGGTATCACTCTGTCCCAGCTGTGGGGCCAGTCTGGCCACTATCTCGTCGATCATCACATCTGCGGCAGGCTGCGCCTCGCCAGCGACCTCACCCAAATTGAAACCACAGCTGGCAAAGGCATGGCGCAACGTCGTCATGCTCACCTGCTCCGGCCCCAGCGCATTGGCAATCGCTTTGCAGAGGTTGGGCGCCAGCACGTACATGAACATGCCGGAGAGGTAGATATCCTTGTGAAAACGGCTCTTGGAGAAGTCAAACTCCTCGGTGCCCTCCTGGATCTTTCGCGCCCGTTGATACCAGTTCTGCAATACCCCGACCGCATAGCGATCAGACTCCAGCGCACCCGGATCCATGTAGATGGAGAAGGTCATGCGCTTGAGTTGACTACTCATCGTCAACCTCGGCCATCACAGGCGCTTCGCGATAGACTTCATCCTCTTCCGTGGTGTAGAGGCAGATTTCACGAGCCAGCGCGGACTGGGCATCGTCCAGCAGCTCGACACGGTCACCCAGGGTGGGATAGGCCGCCTTGATCGCGTCATAAATCAGGGATGCGCCGCCACCGACCAGATAGACACGGTTCGGGTTCTTGGCGAACTTCTTCGCTTCATGTGCAACCTGAGTGCCCAGCTCGTCGATCTTGTTTTGCATCTTCTCGAGGATCTTGGGGATCTGGCTCTCGTCGTTGACCACATCGCACACAAAGCTCATGTCGTGGCGACGCTTGATAAACTCGTTGGCCACCAGATAGCTGGAGTCGCTGTCTGCTGCCGCCAGCGCCTTGCGGGTCGCATCGGTCACCATGGAAACGCCGATCTCGTTGTTGCCGTAGACATCGGAGACATCGTCAAACTCGCCAACGATGATCCCCATGTCCAGGGTGGTGCCACCGCAGTCGATCACCAGGGTCTTGGTGAACTCGTTGCAGCCTGAGCCAATCAGACGGGAGAGTGCCGCTGGCAGGCTCTCCGGCATCACTTCCACACTGACGATGTTGAACAGCTCGCCCTTGTTAAGGGTGATGGCACGCATCAGGTTGCGGCGTTTCTTCTCGATCTTCTCTTCGTTACGCTGGCAATCGTCCGGGTTGTAAAACTCGGTGATGGGCAGGGTTACGGTGATGGCGACATCGCACGGCGTCACACCGGTCTGCAACAGGGCATGATGTACGGAGAGCAGGTTGAGATCGTCATACTGGTACTCCACATGAGTGGTGGCCAGAGACTTGTCGGAAGTCGCGTCGTAGGTGTACTTGGTGTTGCCTATCTCGTAGTTGTAGATCTTTTTGTCTTTACGCAATGCGGCGCTCTTCCAATCCTTGCGAAAGGAGTTGGGAGAGATGATGGTCTTGAGCACCTTGTTCTCAATCCAGCTCACCTTGACGTTGGTCGAGCCATCATCGATGGCCATTTTCATTACTTCAGACATGAGGAAACACCTGTTAATAGATCAGAAATGGGTCCGATTGCCTTGCCTTATGCCTTTGGCAAGGCGATCGAACCAATACATACACGGGGTAAAAGGGCGACAAGTTTAATGGGTTTCTAAAATCCGGTGAAGCAAATGATTAAATCCTGAAGGATCTTCCGCGGGCCAGGCGTGGTGGCCGTTGGGGGTGTGGATGGTGGCGTTGGGCAAGGCAGCAAACTGCTCTACCCGTTTGGCCAGCGGCAGGTAGTCATGACTGGTGGAGATGATGGCCACCGGCTGCCAGATGGAGCCAAGCCGGGCGCGTACCGACCAGCCGGGTAGTGCCTCCAGCAGCGCCTTGTAGGTTTTCTTTTTATTGCGCACGAAACGCAGCCGGAAGGTGTGGCGCACCTGCGCCAGATCCGGGCCCGGGAAGAGCTCGCGTCCCAGCCACCAGGCGAGCGGACGCATGCCAAACCAGCGCAGCCACTTGAGGCGCTGGGCATAACGCTCCTGCTCTTTGGGGCTCTCCAGCAGAAACTCGCTAAAACCGTTGACCAGCACCAGCCCCTGCACCTTGTGGGGCAGTTGCAGCGCCAGCTCCAGCGCTACCATGGCCCCCAGCGACAATCCCACGACCCAGGCGGGTTCAGGCTGTGCATCGAGCCAGTTCACCACATCGGCTGCCAGGGTCGCCACATCGAACGGCCCCTCCTGCATGCTCTGGCCGTGGCCGCGCAAGTCCAGCGCTACCACCCGGTACTGTTCGGAAAACCGTTCGATCTGCGCCTGCCAGTCGAGGCTGGAGGAGCCCAGCCCGTGCAGCAGCAACAGCAAGGGGCCCTCCCCCGCACTGCGCAGGGCAAGACCGTTGAATTTCATCACCTGATTGCGGCGCATCAGTGTATTGCCTCTCGACTCATCACCTGAACCATCTCTTGTTGTTATGTTGCCCGTGGCTATCCTGCCACGTTATCAGCACGGCGCCCAATCAGCCTTCGCTGACCAGACTCACCGCCTTGATATAAGCGTAGATCTGCTGCTCCGGCGCCAGCGCCAGCCGTCTGGCGGAGCGGCTGGTGATCCGGGCCAGCAGTATCTGCTCACCCAGCACCAACTGCAACAGGGTCTGGCCGGGGCGCACCTCGCGCACCGCCAGCAGACGGGTGACGAGACAGTTGGAGAGACTGGAGTGCTCGATGGGGGCGGTGGCAATCACCACATCCCGCCCCGCCACCTTGATTTGCAAGGGGCCGATCTCATCCGGCACATGGGTCATGGTGACCCGCAACTGCTGCTCACCAAGCTGCAGGGTCGCCATCTGCTCCTCTTCATCGTAGTGAGAGAGGGTCGCATCCAGCATCACCCCTGCATCGTCACGGCTGGCCAGCGAGAGATCGGTTCGGGCGAAGATCTCGCTCGGCCTGCCTTGCGCCTCGACCCTGCCACTTTCCAGCAACACCAGCTGATCGCAGAGCAGGCTCACCTCCTCCATGGCGTGACTGACGAAGATCATCGGGATGCCGCTCTCCTGCTGCAAGCCCTTGAGCACATGGGCCTGATGGATGCGGCTGCGCCGATCGAGCGCCGAGAAAGGTTCATCGAGCAGCAGCAGATCAGGCTCGGCCAGCAGCGCCCGCCCCAGCGCTACCCGCTGGCGTTGACCGCCAGAGAGGGCATGGGCAGGCAGCCCCAGCAGATCGGCAAAACCGAGCCGAGCCGCCAGCGCTTCGGGCTGCCAGCGTCCTCGCCCCTTGCGGGCCGCCAGTTGCAGATTGCCGAGCACCGTCAGATGGGGAAAGAGGCGCGCGTCCTGAAACACCAGCCCGATCCGGCGCGCTTCGGGCAGCAGTTGAGCATACTCCCGATCGCGCCACAGCAAGCGATCCCCGTTTTGGCGATCGAGCCCGGCGATGATGCGCAGCAGGGTGCTCTTGCCACAGCCTGAGGGGCCAAACAGGCCGAGGATCCCCCCCAGCTCGAGGGTCAGTGCACAATCGAGGGTAAAGGGGCCAAACTCGCGCCGGGCATGGAGGTTCAAGGCATGGCGGTGCGGCACGTTCACAGGCGGCATAGTAGCGGGCTGGTTCATCCAAACACTCTCCGCTGTCGGCGCTGCAACACCCCGTAGACCAGCACCAGCATCACCAGCGAGAAGGCCATCAGGCCGCCCGCCAGATAGTGGGCTTGTCGGTAATCCATCGCCTCCACATGATCAAACAGGGCGATGGAGAGCACCTGGGTTTCGCCAGGGATATTGCCGCCAATCATCAGCACCACGCCAAACTCCCCCAAGGTGTGGGCAAAGCCCAGCGCCGCCGCCATCACAAAGCTGGGTAGGGTCATCGGCAAGATGATGTGGAAGAAGCGCTCCAGCGGGCCAAGCCCCAGGGTAGCGGCAGCCTCCAGCTCCTTGTTGCCCATGTTGACGAAAGCGGAGGTGAGCGGCTGCACCACGAACGGCAGCGAATAGAGGATGGAGGCAAACAGCAGGCCGAGAAAGCTGAAGGCAAGAGGGGCACCAAAGGTGTCGCGCCACCAGGCGCCGAAGCCATATTCGGGGGAGAAGGCGAGCAGCAGATAAAAACCCAGTACCGTGGGAGGCAGCACCAACGGCAGTGCCACCAGCGCCTCCACCAGCGGCCGCAGGCGGTTCTGACTGCGCGACAGCCACCAGGCCAGCGGCGGTGCCAGCAACAGCAAAATCGCTGTGGTGCAGGCCGCAAGCTTCAGGGTGAGCCAGACCGCCAGCAGATCCCCTTCACTCATTGCCGACCTCCCGATTGATAAATGCCCCCAACAGCATGGTATCTATCCTTATTGCAAAGAGTGGCCGACCCGAAGGCCGACCACTCAGGGTATCACATCAGGCCCATCCCCTTATTGGGGCAGGGCATAACCAGCTGCCTTGATCTGCGCCTGACCCGGCCCCTTGAGCCAGGCGACCAGTGCCTCGACCGCACTCCCTTTCTTCAATACCAGCCCCTGCTGTTCGATGGGGGGATAGAAGTCAGCCGGTACGGCCCAGGCTTCACCGGTCTTGTCCGCTTCCACCAGATTGGCCCAGGCGACAAAGCCCAGTTCGGCATTGCCGGTGTCGACAAATTGCCAGGTCTGGCCGATGTTGGCGCCGGTCAGCAGCCGGTACTGCTTGGGATCGATTTTGAGATGGGTGAGGGTCGCCATGGCGGCAGCACCATAGGGAGCTGTGCGGGCATTGGCGATGGCGAGGTTGCCCTTCCAATTGCGCAGGGTCGCCTCGTCAGGGGCTGGCCCCCCCTTCTTCCACACCCCCAGCTGGCCGATGGCGTAGGTGAAGCGATCGCTCCCCTTGCCCTCTTTTTCCAGCTTCTCGGGGGTCGCCGCATCGGCGGAGAGGAAGAGATCGAACGGTGCGCCGTGACTGATCTGGGTGTAGAGCACCCCGGTGGCGGCAGACGAGATGGCCAGGGTGTGGCCGGTCTTGGCGGTGAACGCCTTACCGATACGCTCGATGGTTCCCTTGAAGTTGGCGGCCACGGCCACTTTCACTTCATCGGCCTGCACGACACCGGTATGCAAGGTGGCGGCGCAGACACCGGCGATGACAACAGATAACAACGGTTTCATTCCCTTTCTCCTGATGGGGCCCGCACATCCGCGCCCCTTGGCGGGGCCGTGGTTCCCGTTGAACCTGCGCCCCTCGTGATGAACAGGTCAGGCTTGCCAGCGGGCAGCGGCGGCGTTGTCGCTCTCCTTGGCCTCGACCCAGCGTTGCACACCCTCGGCGGTCAGCTCTTTTTTCCAGAACGGCGCCCGGGTTTTCAAGAAATCCATGATGAAGTGACAGGCGTCAAAGGCGGCGTCGCGGTGGGCACTGCTCACCGCCACCAGCACGATCTGATCGCCAAGCCACAACTCGCCGATACGATGAATGAGGGTACACTCCTGCAGCGGCCAGCGGCGACGGGCCTCCTGCACGATATCGGCCAGCGCCTTCTCGGTCATGCCGGGGTAGTGCTCGAGGGCCAACCCCTTCACCTCCTCCCCCTGATTGAAGTCGCGAACCTTGCCAACGAAGGTGACGATGGCGCCACTGTCGGGGCGGGTGGCGAGACGGGCATATTCGTCCGCCAGCGAGAAATCCTCCCGCTGGACCATAATGCGATCGGTCATGGTTGCCTCGCTCATCCTTAACCTCCGGTCGTTACTGGAGGGGCAGGGAAGAAGGCCACCTCATCGCCACCACACAGCTCAGTGGTGCGATCCACGGTCATTATTTCACTCATCATCAACCTCCGGTAACCGGCGGGAAGAAGGCAACCTCATCGCCATCGTTGATAGGCGTGTCGAGGGGCACCAAGGTCTGATTGACCGCGACCAAGAGCTTGCCTGCTTCCAGCGCCAGCGCCCACTTGTCGCCACGCTCACAGAGCGCCGCGCGCAGTTGTTCGGCGGTGGCGTAGTCGCACGGCAGGCTCAGCTCATCGCAGGCCACCAGCTCTCTTACTTGCGCAAAAAACAGTACCTTGATCATGCTTGCTCCCCGCTATTTGACCCCAGCTGAAAATGGCCGGACTTGCCGCCCTTTTTCTCTACCAGCCGCACCTGTTCGATCACCATGTCCTTTTGTACCGCCTTGCACATGTCGTAGATGGTCAGCGCCGCTACCGACGCTGCGGTCAGTGCCTCCATCTCGACACCAGTCTTGCCGGAGAGTTTGCAGAGGGTGCGGATATGCACCTTTTGCTGCTCGGGCAGCGGCACTATCTCCACCTCAACTCGGGTCAGGGCCAGCGGATGGCAGAGGGGGATGAGATCGGAGGTCTTCTTGGCGGCCATGATACCGGCGATGCGGGCGGTGGCGAACACGTCCCCCTTGTGGTGCTGGCCGCTCAGGATCAGCGCCAGGGTCTCGGGGGCCATGGCAACAAACGCTTCGGCACGGGCTTCACGCTCGGTCACCTGCTTGTCGGTCACATCCACCATATGGGCTTCGCCGCTCTGGTTCAGATGCGTCAGGTTGGGCTGGGTCTGCTTGGGATCGGTCTGGTTCATCGTTTGCTCTCAGAGGTGGGAGACAAAGTTGCACGGCTTGGTGCGGGCATCGAGCTGATCGCGGATCAGTTGCTCCCAACCCAGCTGGCAAGCGCCGGTGGAGCCGGGCAGACAGCAGATCAGGGTGCGATTGGCGAGTCCCGCCAGCGCACGGCTCTGCATGGCGGAGCCTTTAATCTCGGCAAAAGAGAGTTGACGGAACATCTCGCCAAAACCCTGTACGGTGCGCTCGAACAGCACACCGACCGCTTCCGGTACCCGGTTCTGTTCATTGAAGCCGGTACCGCCGTTAATCAGTACCACCTGCACCCCCTCATCGGCGATCCACTCGCTCACCCGCGCGCGGATGCGAAACAGGTTGTCCGGGCAGAGCGCCCGATCGGCCAGCTGATGGCCCGCGTCGGTAAGGGCCGAGACCAGATAATCGCCCGAGCTGTCATCGGCGGCGGTGCGGCTGTCGGAGACCGTCAGCACGGCGATCTTGAGGGGAATAAATGCGTTGTGTTTCTGTCCCATCGGGCAGCTCCTTGTGGCTATGGGCCGTCAACGAGGCAGGAAGAGAAGGGGTATGAGAGGCCAGCTGTCAGAGCACAAAAACGGACGCAGACAGGGGTGACCAACTTGCTCAAGCGTGTGACGGCGGGCTGATTCTATCAAAGGTTTCACGAGATATGGGATTTAAAAGACACACAAATCTGATGCTTGTCCCATATATGAACAAAACGCAGGCCGGGTAAACCCGGCCTGTCGTCGCAGGATCAGAACCCTTTCACCCCGGTCATGTCGGGCAGCTGGTGAGCGATCCCCTTGTGACAGTCGATGCAGGTACTTTCACCACTTGCCAGATTGGTAGAGTGCATCTTGGCGGCACGCTGCCCCTGCAGGGAGAAGTCCATGTACTCGAAGTTGTGGCAGTTGCGGCACTCGCGCGAATCGGTCTCTTTCATTCGTTGCCACTCCCGCTCCGCCATCTCGCGTCGGTGCGACTCGAACTTCTCGCGGGTATCCACCTTGCCGGTGATCATGCCCCACAGCTCCTTGGAAGCCTGCACTTTGCGGATGATCTTGTAGGTCCACTCGTGGGGTACGTGGCAATCCGGGCAGCTGGCCCGCACGCCGGAGCGGTTGGCGTAGTGGATGGTGTCGCGGTACTCCTCGAACACGTTGTCCTTCATCTCGTGACAGCTGGTGCAGAAGGCCTCGGTGTTGGATGCTTCCATGGCAGTGTTGAAGCCACCCCAGAAAATCACGCCACCGAAGAAGCCCATCAGCAGGATGACCCAGAGAGCCGCCTTCGACGGTGACTTGAAGGTGGTCCACAGACGCTGGATAAAGCCGGGTAATTTCATCTATGGATTCCTCAGTTTAGCGCTTCAACCGGTTTAAAGGTATTTTCCACCAGCGGCTTGGCATCCGCTTGCGGCACATGGCACTGCAGGCAGAAGTAGCGACGCGGCGACACTTCACCCAGGGTCAGGCCGTCGCGGGTCTCGAAGTGAGTCGGACTGATCTTGGGGGCCTTCATGGCGCTGGCATTCTTGAAGCTGTGGCAAGCCAGGCACTTGTTGACCTTGGTGTCCACCTCATAGTTGCGAATGTCGTGGGGGATCAGCGGCGGCTGATGCATGTACTGGCGATCGTAGGGCGCGCCATCCTTGCGGAAGTTTTTCAGGGGCGCGGCGGTGGCATCGGTCACCAGATCGGTGGCGCCACGCTCGGACTTGAGGCCACCGGTACTGTTGGTGATCTCGGGGGCCGCTGCCATCAAGGATCCCGCCATCAGGCAGGCCAGCATTGCTCCAATCAGCTTTTTCATTATTTGTTCTCCGACGTTTTTTCTGCCTTGACGGCAAAACCTACAGTGATTTCAAAAACTTGTTCCGCGCAGACATCGATGCAGCGGCCACAGTTGGTACACTCCTGAGCCGCAATCAAGGGCCCGTGACCGCGCTTGGCACCATGAACAGGTCCGCGCAGGATGGGACGTTCCGGGCAGACCGCATAACAATCCATGCAGTTGTTGCACCGCTCGCGCCCCTTGGCAGAAATCTTGATAAATCCGACCCGGTTGACCAGGGCATAGAAGGCCCCCACCGGACAGAGATGACCGCACCAGCCCCGCTCAACCACGAAAAGATCGAACAGGAACAGCGCCGCCAGCAGGGCCCAGCCAGCCCCCATGCCAAACAGCAGACCGCGCATGGCGAGCGACACCGGATTGACCAACTCCCACGCCATCACCCCGACCACCGCTGGCACCACCAGCACCATGGCCAGCAGCCAGTAGCGGGTCGCACGGCTGAACTGGCCATTGCCCTTGAGGCCAAGGCGCCCCCTGAGCCAGGCTGCTGCATCCGTGATAAGGTTGACCGGACAGACCCAGGAGCAGAACACCCGCCCCCCCACCAGCCAGTAACCGGCCAGCACAATGGCAGCCCCCAGCCAGAGGGTGGTGATGGGCCAGTGGCCCGCCGCCAGCGACTGCAACAGCGTAAGGGGATCGGTCAGCGGCATTGTTTCCAGCAACAGCGAGCTGGAGAGGTTGCCCTTGAGGATCCAGATGCCCGCCAGCGGCCCCAGCAAAAACAGCCCGAGCACGCTGAACTGACTCAGCCGACGAAGCATCAGGAAGCGGTGGGAACGCCACCACCCCAGCTTGATGCGAGCCTCTTCCCCCGGATAACGACTCATAACCCCTCCGGTTTGCGGGTGGGCAGGGTGAGCCTGTCGCCGATGAGCGACTTGTTCCCCGCCTTGGCCTTCTCTTCCCAGCCGAGCCGGTAGTGATGACCCAGCTCACCTTTGGCAAGCTGGCGTGGCACCACCTTGATGGCCGCTTCCTCCAGCACGCAGGCATGCTCACACTTGCCACAGCCGGTACAGATATCGCTGTGTACCGTGGGCAGGAACATGGCGTGCTTGCCGGTACGCTGGTTATGCTGCAGCTCAAGAGTGATCGCCTTGTCAATCAGCGGGCAGACCCGATAACAGACATCGCAACGCAAACCCAGATAGTTGAGGCAGGTCTCGTGATCGATGAGCACTGCTACCCCCATCCGGGCCTGATCGATGTCGGTCATCTGCTGATCCAGCGCCCCGCTCGGACAGGCCACCACGCAAGGGATGTCATCACACATCTCGCAGGGCACGGCACGCGCCTTGAAATAGGGGGTGCCAGTGGTCACAGGGTCAAACAGCCGGGCGAGCTTGAGAGTGTCGTAGGGGCACGCCTCGACGCAGAGCCCGCAACGCACGCAGGCGCCGAGAAACTCTGCTTCATCGAGGGCGGCGGGCGGACGCAGCGCCTGGGCAGGCACAGCTTGTGCCTGCTGGCGGGCCACGCCACCGAGCCCCACGCCAAGCAGGCCCACACCGCAGGCCCCCTTGGCCATGTCGGCCAGAAACTGGCGACGACTACGACTCATCTCGCACTCCCCCGCCTTAAGCCTTCATCACCTTGACGGCGCACTTCTTGTAATCGGTCTCTTTCGAGAGCGGATCGGTGGCGTCCAGGGTCAGCTTGTTGACCAGCTGGCTCGCATCAAAGAAGGGCATGAAGACCAGTCCTTTCGGCGGACGGTTGCGACCACGGGTCTCGACCCGGGTCTTCACCTCGCCACGGCGGGAGGAGACGATCACCTCTTCACCACGACGCACGCCGCGAGCCTTGGCATCGTCCGGGTGCATGAAGAGCACCGCATCCGGGAAGGCGCGATAGAGCTCGGGCACCCGACGGGTCATGGTGCCGGTGTGCCAGTGCTCCAGCACGCGGCCGGTGGAGAGCCACAGATCGTACTCTTTATCGGGCGACTCGGCGGCGGGCTCGAACGGCAGGGCGAAGATGACCGCCTTACCATCGGGCTTGCCATAGAAGCGCACTCCCTCGCCCGCTTTCACATATGGGTCGAACCCTTCGCGATAGCGCCACAGGGTCTCTTTGCCATCTACCACAGGCCAGCGCAGACCACGGGCTTCGTGGTACTGATCGAACGGCGCCAGATCGTGACCGTGGCCACGACCGAAGGTGGCGTACTCCTCGAACAACCCCTTCTGGACGTAGAACCCGAAGTGCTCGGCTTCGTCGTTCAGCAGACCTTTGCTCTGCTCTTTCGGGAACTGGTTGACCTGACCGTTGGCATAGAGCACATCGAACAGGGTTTTGCCCTTCACTTCCGGCATCTTGGCAATCAGCTCAGCCGGCCACACTTCCTCGACTTTGAAGCGCTTGGAGAACTCCATCAGCTGCCACAAGTCGGACTTGGCCCCTTCCGGCGCTTTCACCTGCTGGTGCCAGAACTGGGTGCGGCGCTCGGCGTTGCCGTAGGCCCCCTCTTTCTCCACCCACATGGCGGTGGGCAGAATGAGGTCAGCGGCCTGGGCAGTGACGGTCGGGTACGGGTCGGAGACCACGATGAAGTTGCGCGGATCGCGATAGCCAGGCAGGCGATCGGTATTCATATTGGGGCCGGCCTGCATGTTGTTGTTGCACATCACCCAGTAAGCGTTGAGCTTGCCATCTTTGAGCATGCGGTCTTGCAGCACGGCGTGGAAACCCACCTTGTCGGGAATGGTCCCCTCCGGCAGTTTCCAGATCTGCTCGGCAATGGCGCGGTGCTTGGGCTCGGTCACCACCATGTCGGCAGGCAGACGGTGGGCAAAGGTACCCACTTCACGCGCGGTGCCACAGGCAGAGGGCTGGCCGGTCAGTGAGAAAGGACCATTACCCGGCTCGGAGATCTTGCCGGTCAGCAGGTGGATGTTGTAGCAGAGGTTGTTGGCCCAGACGCCACGGGTATGCTGGTTGAAACCCATGGTCCAGTAGGAGACCACCTTCTTGCTCGGGTCGGCATAGAGCTTGGCCAGCTTTTCCAGCTTCTCTTTGGAGACGCCGGAGAGCTTGGAGACAGACTCCACATCGTAATCCGCCACGAACTTGGCAAACTCCTCGAAGGTCATCGGAGTGGCATCGCCGCTGTCCGGGTTCTTCGCTTTCTGCTGCAGCGGATCGGTCGGGCGCAGGCCGTAACCGATGTCGGTGACCCCCTTCTTGAACACTGTGTGCTTGTTGACGAAGTCCCAGTTCACCTTGTCATTCTGGATGATGTAGTTGGCGACATAGTTGAGGATCGCCAGATCGGTCTGCGGGGTGAACACCATGCCATTGTCCGCCAGCTCGAAGCTGCGGTGCTCGAAGGTCGAGAGCACGTGCACCTGCACATCCGGGTTGGAGAGACGGCGATCGGACATCCGCGACCAGAGGATGGGGTGCATCTCGGCCATGTTGGAGCCCCACAGCACGAACGCATCGGCCTGCTCGATATCGTCGTAACAGCCCATCGGCTCATCCATACCGAAAGTACGCATGAAGCCAACGACCGCAGAGGCCATGCAATGGCGGGCATTGGGGTCAATGTTGTTGGAGCGGAAACCGGCCTTCATCAGCTTGGCGGCAGCATAGCCTTCCCAGACGGTCCACTGGCCGGAGCCGAACATGCCGACGGCGGTCGGCCCCTTCTCTTTCAGGGTCGCCTTGAACTTCTCGGCCATGATGTCGAACGCCTGATCCCAGCTGATGGGGGCGAAGTCGCCATCCTTGTCGAACTGGCCGTTCTTCATCCGCAGCATCGGCTGGGTCAGGCGATCCTGGCCGTACATGATCTTGGAGAGGAAGTAGCCCTTGATGCAGTTGAGGCCACGGTTGACCGGCGCATCGGGGTCGCCCTGAGTCGCCACGACCCGACCATCCTGAGAGCCCACCAGCACGGAGCAGCCGGTACCGCAGAAGCGGCAGGGAGCCTTATCCCAATGGATGGCTGTCTTGTCGGTACTGGTGATGAGATTGGCTGCCAGCGTGGGGGCACTGACACCGGCCACGGCTGCGGCAGCTGCCACCGCGTTGGCCTTCATAAAGTCGCGTCGACTCAGCTTCATGGCATATCCTCACATTGCTTATCGCGTAATAGTTGTCGAATCTGTCGAACGGGAGCCAGCCATCAGCGGCAGAGGGCACGCCCGGCATCCCATCACTCTTTTCAGTGACCGCCCAGTTCATCGAACTGGTGGTAAATCAGGGCGGCTGAGAGCACACCCGGCATCGCCTGTATCGCATCAATGGCCGCCATGATCGGCCGCTGGCTCGGACCTTCCAGGGTCACGACCAGCTTGCCCTCGTCACTGACGGCGTGGATCTCGGCCCCTTCCAGGGCGCCAATCTGCTCGGCGAGCTGATGGCGCAAAGGGGGCTGGGTCAGCACCACCAGACTCGATACATGGAACTCCTGATCCATTGTGGCTTCTGTGTCACACGGCTTCTGACTCATTCTGACTCCTGCTTGAGGGTGTGCTGGCTCGCACCACCGGATGGGGCGGCTCGCCCGTCGACCTTGATGCTGCCAACCGGACAATCCTGCACACAGGCGCCGCAGCCATTACAGCGATCCGGCTCGACCGTCGGGGTGGGCACACGCCCTAGCACCGGAATAAAACGAATGGCATTGGGCTCACAGCTGTCCTGACAGCGCTGGCAGAACACCTGACCATTGGCCAGACAGTTGGCCTCGATATGGGCCTTGTAGTGCCAGGGGGACTCGCTGGTCGGGCGAAACACAGGCGCCTTGCAGACCGTGACGCACTCGGCGCAGAAGGTGCATTCGCCACGCTGGAAATCGACCACCGGAAAACCACCCTCGCCATTCACCAGGATCTGCTCCGGACAGGCGGCCAGACAATCCCCGCAGCGGGTGCAGTCGGCGACAAATGCCGACCAGTTGACTGACCAGGGCAACTGCACCGGCGGTTCGGCAGTTCTCAGCCGCCCCCGGAACAGGCCGCGGCGGGCAAGATCGATCTCATCCGGCATGTTGACTCCTGTTCTGGTGAAAAAGGGGACAGTGCGAGTCCATGATTGGCATTCTTGATACCAATTATAAGAGTGGGTGTATATTGCGGCCCTGACAAGGTAAGGGATATACCACCAGGGAGATAAACAGGGGGGATTCTTGCGCCAGATCAAAGCCTTGCAGCGCAATAAAAAAGGAGGTATCGGTTAAAATACCTCCATGTGAGGATTGCTATTTAATCGTTGGCGATTTTTTGCGGTTATCCGCCGATCGAGGCGAGATGAGGAGTGATGCCGGCATTGCCCTCATGGAGACGATGGGTGGCACTCTTGCCCGCCAGTGCCGCGCGAATGCGCTGTTGCAGCTCATCAGATTGCCCATCTGCGCCGAGCAGATCCCGCAAGTCGATGCCGTTGTCGCCAAACAGGCACAGATGCAGCTTACCCAGCGAGGAGACCCGCAGCCGGTTGCAACCGGCACAGAAATCCTTGCTGTAGGGCATGATGAGCCCCACTCCGCCCTGCGAATCGGGGTGCATAAAGACCTGCGCCGGACCGTCATCCGTGCCCCGCAACTGCTGCACCCAGCCGCTCTCCAGCAAGCGCTGTTTGATCTGGTCGCCGCTGACATGGTGGTCACGAAACAGGGTATCCATCTCGCCGGTCTGCATCAGCTCGATAAAGCGCAGCTCGATGGGCTTGTGTCTGATCCAGCCCAGAAAGGCATCGAGCTGGTAGTCGTTGAGCCCCTTGAGCAGCACAGCATTGATCTTCACCGATTTGAAACCTGCGGCCAGTGCCGCTTCGATCCCCTCCATCACCTCGGCCAGCTTGTTCTCACCGGTGATCTGATGAAACTGGCGCGGGTCGAGACTGTCGACACTGACATTCAGCGCATTGAGTCCGGCATCAAACCACTCCTGAGCCCGCTCCTTGAGGCGATAGCCGTTGGTGGTCATGGCGACCTTCTCGATACCCGGGGTGGAGGCAATCACCTTGACGATCTCGGTGAAATCGCGGCGCAGGGAGGGCTCGCCCCCCGTGATGCGCACCTTGCGGGTGCCCATGGCGGCAAAACCGCTGACCACGCGGCGGATCTCGTCAATCGAGAGAAAGGATTGACGCCCCGTTTTGTGACCTTCGGGGGGACGATAACCGTCAGGCAGGCAATAGGTGCAACGGAAATTGCACACATCGGTCACTGACAGACGCAAATAGTAAAAACGACGGGAAAAACCATCTTCAAGTGGCAACATAAACACCTTTCCAAATACGGGAGGCCAGGGCATTTCTTTCCTGACCCTTACAGCTCGAACGTCGGCTGACGGCTGGTTTCCCCCTATCGCTAGGACTTAGGCAAAACCGCTCGGAGTTCATCTAGTTTTTCGATGCTAACACAAGTTGGAGTACACTCCCACGCATCTTGCGGGGTCCTTATCACTATTCAGAGGTGCGCATCAGTATGGGAAAACGGTTCAGGGTCCATTCGGTCAGCAGTGCCATTGGCCGCGCCATGGTGTTGATCCTCTTTATGGCCAGCCTGATCGCGCTGGTCGCCATGGTCACCCTCTTCTACTCGGTACCCGATGCCAAGGCGATCAACCTCTCCGGTTCGCTGCGGATGCAAGCCTACCGGATGGCCTACGAAATCGAGCGGGGCGACAGCGTGCTGGGGCGCCTCTCCCAGTTTGAAGAGACCCTGCACGCCGAAGAGCTGCAGGAGACCCAGCGCTGGATCACTCCTGCCTCCCTGCGTCGCACCTATGGCGAGGTGCTCGGCCAGTGGCAGGTGATGCGCCAGCACATCGAGGATCGCACCCCCAGACGGTACACCGATAACACCGAGCAGTTTGTGGCGGCCATCGACAATTTCGTCAATCAGATGCAGTACCACGTGGAATTCAAGGTACGGATGCTGGCACTGGCAGAGGGGCTCGGCCTGCTGGCCATCATCACCATCGCCTGGTTCACGGTGCGCTTCACCCGCCAGCAGGTGGTCGCCCCCCTCAACCAGCTAGTCTACTGCGCCCGCCAGATCCAGCGGCAGGATTTCGATCTTAAGCTGCCCGCCCACGGCGAAAACGAGCTGGGGGAGCTGTCGCGCGCCTTCGTCACCATGGCCGACGAGCTGGGCAAGCTCTATCGGGAGCTGGAAAACAAGGTGGAAGAGAAAACCGCCAAGCTGCAACAGGCCAACGACACCCTCTCGTTTCTCTACTCGACCGCCCAGAAGCTGCACGCCGCCCCGCTCAGCACCCGTACCCTCATCAAACTGCTGGACCGCGCCGCCGCCCACCAGCATATCGACCATATCCGGCTGACCCGCTTCGAGCACAATGCCATGCCGGTCTATATCTCGGGGCGTACCGGCTGGCCCGGCGATCTCGATGCGGTCGCCAGCTTCTATCTGCAGATGGATGAGCAGGAGTTCGGCCGCCTCGACATCATCAGCCAACACCCCATCGATGAGCGGTTGATTAAAAACTTCACCATGCTGCTGGCTCAAGTGCTGCACAAAGACCAGACCCTGCTGCAGCAGCAGCGACTGCTGCTGATGGAGGAGCGGGCGGTGATCGCCCGCGAGCTGCACGACTCGCTGGCGCAGGCCCTCTCCTATCTCAAGATCCAGTCCACCCTGCTCAAGCGCTCTTACGCCAAGGGGCAACATGACAAGGCGCAGGAGGCGATGCAGCAGATCGACGAGGGGCTTAGCAATGCCTATACCCAGTTGCGCGAACTGCTCGGTACCTTCCGTCTCACCATTGGCGATGCCAATCTGGGGGAAGCGATCCGCGTCATGCTTGATCAACTGCAACCTCAGACCCAAGCCGAAATCCGGTTCCATTACGGACTGGCCGACAACGACCTGGAGGCGGGCCAGCATATCCACATTTTGCAGTTGATCCGTGAGGCAGTGCTCAATGCCATCAAACATGCCAACGCGCAAGTGATTGATGTTAGCTGTGAGACCCTCGCCAGTGGTAACATTGAGGTTCAGATTTCAGATGACGGTGTCGGGATCGGACTCGCCAGCTCGGCGATCAACCATTACGGGTTGAGCATCATGAACGAGCGCGCCAGCAAACTGCACGGTCTGCTGACCATCAACGAGCAGCAACCACAAGGCACCTGCGTGCATCTGACCTTTCCCACCAGTCTAGCGAGAGACGCCTGATGGACGAGATGAAATACACAGTTCTGGTCGTAGATGACCATCCCCTCATGCGCAAAGGGATTGTGCAGTTGCTGGCTCTGGAAGAGAACATGGAGGTGACCGGTGAAGCCTCCAACGGCACAGATGCCGTGGCGCTGGCCAAAGAGTCCGAGCCTGACCTGATCCTGCTCGACCTCAATATGAAGGGGCTCTCCGGCCTCGATACCCTCAAGGCGCTGCGGGCCGAAGAGATCACCTCCCGGGTGGTGATCCTCACCGTCTCCGATGCCCGTCAGGATGTGGTGGCTTTGCTCAAGGCCGGTGCCGACGGCTACCTGCTCAAGGATACCGAGCCTGATCTGCTGCTTGCCCAGCTGGCCGACGTGATGACTGGCAAGCAGATCCTGAGCGAACCGCTGCGCCCCTATCTCGAAAACATCTACGAGCTGGATCACCTGCAGCAGAAGCTGGAAAGCTTAACGCGTCGCGAAATGCAAATCCTGCGCGAAATTGCAAAAGGCCTCTCCAACAAACAGGTCGCCTCGGTGCTCCATATCTCCGAGGGAACGGTCAAGGTTCACGTGAAGAGCCTGCTGAAGAAACTCGAGGCGCAAAGCCGCGTGGAAGCGGCTGTCATGTATCTGGAGCAGCGCAACTAAGCGCCCTCAACCGCCCGAAAAGCCACCCTCCGGTGGCTTTTTTCATTCTCTGGCACAGTCGCTGCATTGTCATATTCAGCAACTACTCAATGGAGGATGGAACATGAAACTACAACCTTTGGCACTGTTCCCCTTGCCTTCCCACATACTGCCGGGCGGCAAGCTTCCTCTGCGTCTGTTCGAGCCACGCCACCTGCAGATGCTCAAGGAGTCATTCATCAACGATCAGGGCTTTGGCATCGTGATGGAAGAGTCGACCACCTCGGGACAATCCGGCCGCATTCTGCCGGTGGGCACCCGGGTCAAGGTGACCGACTTCTACACCCTCAATGATGGCCTGCTGGGGGTGACGGTGCTGGGACTGGAGCGCTTCTGTATCCACGAGATGGAAACAGACGAGATGGGCCTGCGCCGGGCCAAGGTGGAGATGCTGCCCAACTGGCCGAGCACCCACTCAGATTTCAACGACAAGCTGCTGGTCAATCGCCTGCGGGAAGTGTTCGAGCAGTATCCGGAGCTTGATGAGCTCTATCCGGACAAGCGCTTTGAAGATGCCGCCTGGCTCTGCCAGCGCTGGCTCGAGATATTGCCGATGCCGATTTATGAAAAGCAGATGCTGATTGCCAAACAAAACAGCGAAGCGGCCCGTAAATTCCTGCATCGCCTGATTTCACAATGACAAAAACAGCGTTGCAAAATGCAATTATTCCAACAATGAAAATGTGAAATTCGCATTTTGCGAGTAAGTAGGAACGCAAAACACCATAACAAGAGAGAGCCGCTGCGCTAAACGGCCAAAATTGAACACAAAAGAGTCCCAAAAAAGTTGGCACAGATTTTTCATATAGATTGATACAACCCGATTTATCCCGTGCTCTCTTCAGTATTTGCTGAAGAACTGGTCAACCCACAAAGTTGACCATTTTTTTTATCCGCGCGTCGGCAACCGCTGACCAAAGTGACGCTGCAAACACTCTCTCAACCGTGACAAGGTGATAGGCTTGGCGAGAAAGTCATCCATCCCCTGCGCCAGACAGCACGCCTTGTCCTCCGCCATCGCATTGGCCGTCAGGGCAACGATTGGCATAGTGCATCCCAACTCACGCAAGCGTCGGGTCGCTTCCAGCCCGTCCATCAGGGGCATCCGCATATCCATCAGGATCAGATCCGGGAGCTGCTCATCTACCTGCGCCAACGCCTCCAGACCATTGGCAGCCAGCCGTACCTTGCCCACCAGTTTTTGCAGCATCAGCGACACCACCAACTGGTTCACCGGGCTGTCCTCCACCACCAGCACATCCAGTGGCAGCAGTGCCGAAGCCCCCTCCTCCCGCTGCGGCTGGCTATGGCAAGGCAATGCCATGCCAGGCAGTTCGAACCAGAAACAGCTTCCCTTGCCCGGCTCGCTCTTCAGGTGGATCTCTCCCCCCATAAGCGTCACCAGACGCTTGCTGATGGCAAGACCGAGGCCGGTACCGGAAAAACGCCGGGTGGCCGAGTTGTCGACCTGGGAGAAGGGTTCAAACAGCAGCGCCTGATCCGCATCAGCGATACCGATCCCGGTGTCGGAGACCGAGATCAGCAGCTTCTCATCCTGCCAACCCAGGTGCAGTGTCACCTGCCCCTGCTCGGTAAACTTGAGGGCGTTGTCCAGCAGATTGCCCATCACCTGTGACAAACGCATCGGATCCCCCTGCAACTCCCGGGGGACCGACTCATCGACCCGATAAACCAGCGCGATCCCCTTGGCGGTCGCGCGAGCTTGCAGCGGCTCGACCAGAGATTGGCAAAGCTGGACGGGTTGCAGGGTCTCGCAGTGAAACACCAGGGTTTGCGACTCGATTTTCGAAAAATCGAGCACGTCGTCGATGATGGTTTGCAGCAATCTGGCCGAGTGGGTGGCATGGCGCAGCAGGCTCTGTTGCTCCGGCGCCAGCTCGGCATGCTGCACCAGATCGAGCATCCCCAACACCGCATTCATGGGTGAACGGATCTCGTGGGTCATCATGGCGAGAAACTGGGACTTGGCACGGTTGGCCGCTTCGGCCTCATCCCGTGCCCGCGCCAGCTCCTCCTCACGGCGGATCTGGTTGCTGATATCCCGGGCAGTGCCACGATAACCGATAAACAGACCATCATGGTCAAAACAGGGCTCGGCGCTCACTTCCATCCAGCAGGGGCCGTGTTGCAGCGCGACCTGCATCCGCACCCCTCGCACCGGCCGGCGCAGCGCCAAAAGCTGCAGGTATTTCTGGGCATCGCAGCTCTGCTTGTTGCAGACGTAGTCATAGAGGGTCGGCCGGGTCGCCTGCGGGGTCATCTCATCCAGATAACCCGGCTCTGAGGCGTAACTAAGGCGATGCTCGGCATCTGTCTCCCAGAACCAATCTGAAGCCATGGCGGCGAAGCTGCGAAAACGGCGTTCGCTGGCCTGCAGCGCTTCGGTTTTTACCGCGACCTGCTCCTGCAAGCGGGCCCGATAGGTGATGTTGACCAGCGCCTGGGCGATAAGCGGACGGCAACGCTCCATGGCGGCCTTGCTGGTGAGATCGAAGGTGCCCGCCCGGGCGTGGCGGCAGATGAGGGTAGCGGTAAAACCGGGGGCCTGTAGCCCGGTCAGCATCACGCTGGCCCAGCCCGGCTCGCTTGCCAGCGGCGCCAGCTCAGGCAGCTGGGCGGGATCGTAAATCACCAGAGTTTCACCCGAGATGGCGCGGGCAAATGCCGGGGTCATACGCCAGCTGTGGGCTGATAGCATCGGCTCGGTACTAAGGTGGGTACTCCCCTGCTCCCCTTCCCAGGCCACTACATCCGCGTGTTCAAAGCCAATAAAGGGTTTGAGCACCTGAATAAGGCTCTCCAGCACCTGCTCCAGCGTCTTGGCATCGGCGAGGGTGGCAACCCCGCCCAGCAGGGTCTGGGACTCGTGACGATATTTGGCCTCGCGCTCGCGGCAACGCATAAGATCGACCAGCGTGGTCTGCAATTTGTCGCCGAGGGCTTCCAGTTCACTGTTGCCAATCATCTTGTTGCCTGCTCTGCTCTGTTATGTTCTGCCGACTCAACGGGTCAGGAAAATCACGCTCGATACCATCAGGTTGCCGTGAGCCAGCTCGCCATTGGGCAGCCGCCCCTGCTCGCCGAAGGTAAAGGGGGTGATAAAGGGGATCTTGCCGAGGCGAGCCTGGCTCTGCTCGACAAATTGGCACAACATATCACCTAGCGCCAAACGACAACCAGCACAAAAGATGATGAGAGCGCCGATAGGCTGCAATTCCACGTCGACCCCATACCCTAGCTCAACGCGCATGGCATTGAGGCTGCGCTGCAACAACCCTTCCTGACTGCTGTACATCAACAGCAGACGCTCCCCTTGCTCCACATCGGTAAAGAGCCGCAGCCCGCCCTGTTCGGTCACAGCTTCAGGATGGGAAAGTTTGTAGTAAGGAATGCCATCCAGCGCTCCCACCTGACGGGCCAGCGGGGTGAGCGTGGTCTCCCGCAAAATCGCCCCCACCGGCCAGGGCTGCTCGCGCCCGCACCAGCGGGCATAGACCTCGGCGGCAGGCCGATGATCGATAGTGAGGACCTCCCGCCCGTTGCAGGTGGTGATCTCGCCGCTGAATTCGGCAGGCACATAGCCCGAATGAAACTGAAAGGCCAGCTGGCAATCGGGATAGAGCACCGCCAGACCGACGCCATCCTGACTCACCGCCTCATCCCAGCAGAGCTGCCAGTCACCGCTGACACTGCTATCAGCCGCGGATCCACCGACCACCGGCACCGAGGCACCGAGTTCGGCCTCGATACCGGCCAGCAGCCCCTCTTCCTTGCCGGGACTGGCGTGAAACAGGATCAGCTGGGGCAGCTCACCTGGCCGACCACAGTCGCTCATGGCTCGGCGCAGCAACTGCCGCACATCCACCCCGTCACCGCTGGCACCGGCTACCCCGAATGCCCCTTTCTCATCGTACAGAGCAGCAACGGCCAGCCCATATCCGTCTCGGGCGTGGTGTCCCATCTCGGTCATGACGCCACCGCAAGAGCTGCAACCCAACAGACGGGTCGTCGGGAACTGGCGTTTGAGCGCGTCGCGCAGTATCGCCCCCTCATGGGCTTGGGTAAAATAGAGTAACAGCAGGGAGGGGGCCTGATCGGCATGGTGGCGCAGCTGCGCGCAGATATCTTGGGCCGCCAGCGATGAATTCTGGGCGAGGGAGTGAACGGTCAGAAATTTCAACACCATCTCCTTGTTTTATCGAATGGCAGCCTCAAGCAAAAATCATACCTTTATCAAACAATTATCTCGCTTCGCTTGCTAACATAGCGGTCAACTGAGACCAATGACAGGACGCCCATATGTGGCAAAAAAACATCAATGACTTCGATCGGGTCGTTGCCATCGGTGGTGGCCACGGCATGGGACGAGTGCTTTCGTCCCTCTCGTTTCTCGGTCAACGGCTCACCGGCATCGTCACCACCACAGATGATGGCGGCTCGACCGGACGCCTGCGCAAGAGTCAGGAGTGCATCGCCTGGGGCGATCTGCGCAACTGCTTGAACCAGCTGGTGACCGATCCCAGCATCGGCAGCCTGTTGTTCGAGTACCGCTTTACCGGCAAAGGCGAGCTGGCGGGCCACAACCTTGGCAACCTGATGCTGCTGGCGCTCGATAATCTCTGTGTCCGTCCTCTTGATGCTATCAAGCTGATCAGTGACATGCTCAAAATCGAGTCACAATTGCTACCCATGTCTGAATTTCCCACCGATCTCTGCGCCCATATGGAGTGTGGCACCCAGATCCTGGGAGAGGTATCCATCGATCAACTGGCAACCCCTCCCCTCTCCCTCGGCCTGATGCCGGAAGTGCAAGCGACCCGGGAAGCGGTGCTGGCACTTCAGCAGGCGGACATGATCATTCTGGGGCCGGGCAGTTTTCTCACCTCCATCATGCCGCCACTGCTGCTGGCCGAGATCGCCCAGGCCATCAACGAGAGCAGCGCCATGCTGGTTTTCGTCTGCAATCTGGTGGCAGAAAACGGCCCTGCCAGCCAGCTGGATCTGATGAGTCAGTGTCGCTGGCTGGAGTCCCGGGTCGGTCAGGGTCGGCTGGATGCCATCCTGACCCCACAGGGCGCGGGTGATGCGGGGGACTGGCAAGGGCGTGTGATCGAAGCCGAGCTGGGCGAGCTTGAGCTGCCCCATCGGCACGATCGGTTGAAGCTGAAACTGGCGCTGGACCGGATCATCCAGCAACTGCTCAACCAGCGTTAGGCAACGGTCACGGCGCCCCGGCATCCTTGCATGGCGCCGTTACTGATAATCGGCAAGAAACGCGAGCACTTGAGGCAAGGAGGCCTCCAGCAGTTGCAACTGGCGCTCTGCCTCGGCCACATCGGCCTGCTTGCTGGCCATCTCCAGCGCCATCACCTGCTGATAGCTCGGCATGGCGCCGTAGCTGCCACAGGATGATTTCATGCTGTGCGCCACCCGAGCCAGCGCCTCCCACTCCCCCTGCTCATAGAGGGGCCTGAGCTGACTCAGCTGCTCGCCCACCTCTTCAATAAAGACTGCGATGACCACGGGCAGCATATCCGGACCGATATCCTCTGCCAGCTGCTGCAACACCTTGCGATCCACCCACTCCATGCGAGGCTCCTCCAGAACGGTATTCAAACAGACCATACTATAGATAGTTTTCGATGTCGTGGCTCACGGCCAGGCAGTGATGAAGCACCCGATTGGATGGCTCAGGGAATAAAGTGGCAAAAAATGTGATCAATATCGAAATAGCGATGCTGAAATGCACGTCAAGACAACAATCTGATTGCCACAAATTAACAATTGATCAACACTCAATGCCGTCAGAGTGATGATGCTCAGCAACACCTCTCATCCCTTTTGCCTTTTATGGCTGCTGCGAAGAACCAGGGTAGGTATCTACCCTGGTATTTTTTTATCTTGCTCAAGCGCGACCTGATTGGTCGCCACCCGCTCCCCCATGCGAAACAGATTGAATTCGCCGGGCGCCATTTTTACCCAATTCTCATTGCCGGTCAGCGGACGGGTGGTGATCAGGGTCACCACATCGTTGGGGGTGGTCTCCCTTTGAAAGTCGATCACCACCTCCTCATCCAGCAGGCTCGCCTCGCCAAAGGGCGCGCAGCGGGTCAGCCAGTGCAGGTTGTTGCTGCAGTAGCTCATCACATACTCCCCGTCCGAGAGCAGCATGTTGAACACCCCCAACCCCCTGAGCTCATCACACAGGGTGGCGAGATAGCGAAACATGGCGGGAAAGTTGGCTGGACGCTTGGGATATTTTTGCTCCAGCCGATCGAGCAACCAGCAGAAGGCGTGCTCGCTGTCGGTATCCCCCACCGGCCGGTGGCGGCCGGTTGGCAGCTTCTTGTAGCCGGTGAGCTGACCGTTGTGGGCGAAGGTCCAGTAACGACCCCACAGCTCACGGGTAAAGGGGTGGGTATTTTCCAGTGACACGCAGCCACGGTTGGCCTGCCGGATGTGGCTGACCACGGCGCAGCTCTTGATGGGCAGCGCCTGTACCAGTCTGGCGATGGGAGATTGGGCGCTGGGCTCGGGATCCTTGAAGGTGCGAAAGCCCTTCCCCTCGTAGAAGGTGATCCCCCAGCCATCCTTGTGGGGCCCGGTCTTGCCGCCGCGCAGCATCAACCCGGTAAAGCTGAAGCAGATATCGGTCGGCACATTGGCACTCATGCCGAGCAGTTCGCACATATCCGGCAGACTCCTTTCATGATTTGGCTTGTGTCATGTTCGACCAGCACGCTGGTTCGACAGACAGCAGGGGAAGGCGCAATCCCTTCCCCTGTGACTGGCAATAACCGATCGATGGCGAACCATGCTACCGACGCAGCCCTTATCTGGTAGTTATGGCCTGATCACTTGGCCATCTCTTTTTCGACCAGCTGGATCAGGATGTGGATCACCTTGATGTGCACTTCCTGAATACGGTCGGCATAGCCAAAGTGCGGCACGCGGATCTCGACATCCGCCAGACCTGCCATCTTGCCGCCATCCTTGCCGGTCAGGGCGATCACTTTCATCCCTTTGGCGCGGGCCGCCTCGATGGCTTTCAGGATATTGCCGGAGTTGCCGCTGGTGGAGATGCCAAGCAGCACGTCGCCACGACGGCCGACCGCTTCCACATAGCGGGAGAAGACATAGTCATAGCCAAAATCGTTGGAGACGCAGGAGAGGTGGCTCGGATCTGAGATGGCGATACCGGCATAACCCGGGCGGTTCTCGCGGTAACGACCGGTCAGCTCCTCGGCAAAGTGCATGGCGTCACAGTGGGAGCCACCGTTGCCACAAGAGAGCACCTTGCCCTCTTCTTTGAAAGAGTCAGCCAGCAGTTTGGCGGCCGCTTCGATGTTTTTCAGGTTCTGCTCATCAGCCAGGAAGGCCTGCAGCACGCTGGCAGCTTCGGTCAGTTCATTGCGGATCAATTCTTGGTACATGATGTCTCTTCCACTGTTTTAGTGTGCGTGTAAATCGCGGCTATTCTCGCACAAGCGAATCGCACAGTCGCCCCCCTGCGAGCCACAGTGCTGGCGGCGCGTGAGCGTTATGGGGATCACAGAGAGAAGGTAATGAAGATGTAAACAGCTTGATAACTTTGTGCGTATGAATTACAACAGGGGCCATATCCAACAGGTCAGACCTCTGGATCAGTTACGCCACGTTGGCAACTTAACCACGCAAGGAGCAAGCAATGACGACGACCCTCACTCTGCTCGGGGTGATCCTGGTTATCGGAGCCCTGGCCTATCGCCGGGCATCCCTGTTCATCTCCACCCTGGTCACCGGCGCCGCCCTGGTGCTTGGCGCCATCTATGGTCATGTGCCCTTGCTGGTATGGGCGCTGTTCGCGGTGATCGCCATCCCGCTCAATCTGGTGGAATTTCGCCGCAATCAAATAACCAAGCCGCTGTTCAAGATCTACAAATCGATCATGCCGGAGATGTCCCGCACCGAGAAAGAGGCTATCGAAGCGGGCACCACCTGGTGGGAAGCCGATCTGTTCGCGGGCAACCCGGACTGGAAAAAACTGCACGCCATCCCGGTCAGCGCCCTCTCTGCCGAAGAGCAGGCCTTTATGGATGGCCCGGTCGAGGAAGTGTGCCGCATGGTGAGCGACTGGGAAGTGACCCACGAGCGCGCGGATCTCTCCCCCGAGGTGTGGCAATACCTGAAGGACAACAAGTTCTTCGCCATGATCATCAAGAAGAAATATGGCGGTCTGGAGTTCTCGGCCTACGCCCAGTCCTGTGTCCTGCAAAAGCTGTGCGGTGCCAGCGCCGTGCTCGCCTCCACCGTCGGCGTGCCCAACTCACTGGGCCCGGGCGAACTGCTGCAACACTATGGCACTGACGAGCAGAAAGATTACTACCTGCCCCGCCTGGCGGTAGGCAAAGAGATCCCCTGCTTCGCCCTGACCAGCCCGGAAGCGGGTTCTGATGCCGGTTCCATCCCCGACTTCGGTATCGTCTGCAAGGGCGAGTGGGAAGGCAAAGAGGTGCTCGGTATGCGCCTCACCTGGAACAAACGCTACATCACGCTCGCCCCCATTGCTACCGTGCTGGGTCTGGCCTTCAAACTGCGTGACCCCGAGCACCTGCTGGGTGAAGAGGAAGAGCTCGGCATCACCTGCGCGCTAATCCCGACTCACATCAAGGGTGTCGGCATTGGCCGTCGCCACTTCCCGCTCAACGTGCCGTTCCAGAACGGTCCGACCCAGGGCAAGGATGTGTTCGTCCCGCTCGATTTCATCATCGGTGGCCCGGCCATGGCCGGTCAGGGCTGGCGCATGCTGGTCGAGTGTCTGTCGGTCGGTCGCGGCATCACCTTGCCCTCCAACAGCACTGGCGGCGTCAAGATGCTGGCCCTGGCGAGCGGCGCCTACAGCCGCATCCGTCGCCAGTTCAAGCTGCCCATCGGCAAGATGGAAGGGATTGAAGAGCCGCTGGCCCGCATCGGCGGCAACGCCTACATCATGGGCGCCGCAGCCAACCTGACCGTGACAGGTATCGACCTTGGCGAGAAGCCCTCGGTCATCTCCGCCATCGTCAAATACCACCTCACCGACCGAGCCCAGAAGTGCATCATCGATGCCATGGACATCCACGGCGGCAAGGCCATCTGCATGGGCCCCAACAACTATCTGGCCCGTGGCTATCAGGGTGCCCCCATCGCCGTTACGGTGGAAGGGGCCAACATCCTGACCCGCAGCATGATCATCTACGGTCAGGGCGCCATCCGTTGCCACCCGTATGTACTGCCGGAGATGCTGGCCGCCAGCCATCCCGACAAGGAGCAGGCGCTGAAGGATTTCGACAAGGCAGTATTCAGCCACGTCGGCTTTGCCATCAGCAACCTGGTACGAAGCTTCTGGCTCGGTATCACCGGCGCCCGCTTTGCCGCGGCCCCTTACAAGGATCAGACCAAGGGCTACTACCAGCAGCTCTCCCGCCTCTCGGCCAACCTGGCGTTCCTGTCAGACATGGCGATGGGCACCCTGGGGGGCGAGCTCAAGCGCAAGGAGCGGGTCTCCGCCCGTCTTGGCGACGTGCTGAGCCAGCTCTATCTCGCCTCCAGCGCCCTCAAGCGCTATCAGGACGAGGGACGCCAGCAGGCCGACCTGCCGCTGCTGCACTGGGCACTGCAAGATGCCATGTTCAAGGCACAAGAGGCGATCGACGAGCTGCTGCGCAACTTCCCGAACCGCTGGATTGGCCTTGCCCTGCGCGCCGTGGTGCTGCCGCTGGGTCGTGACCTGAACCGTCCGTGCGACAAGCTGGACCAGCAAGTGGCCCGTCTGCTGCAAACCCCGAGCGAGACCCGCAGCCGCCTGGCCAAGGGCCAATACCTGACTCGCGAAGAGGGCAACCCCTTCGGTCTGCTGGAGCAGGCGCTCGATGACGTGCTGGCCGCCGAGCTGCTGTTCGAGAAAGTCTGCAAGAGCGATGGTATCAAGCGTCCCTTCATGGCACTGGACAAGCTGGCCGACATGGGCCTGGCCGCTGGCGTACTGACCCAGAGCGAAGCCGAGCTGCTGCGCCGCGCCGAAGTAAGTCGCCTGCGCACCATCAACGTCGATGATTTTGACCCCATCGATCTGGTGGCCAACAAGAAGCTGTTTGAAGCCTCCGCTTACCATCACGCAGCCTGATAACCAACTATCGACAACGCCTCCCTTGTGGAGGCGTTTTTTATGGGCGTTCACCACTATTCACGGCCCGAACAGCCACCACTCGCACGCACAGCCCCCCCGACCAGCTGCAGCCCCCGTGTGGTCAGCCGGGAAAAAAGGCACAATAGCCGACAAATCGAATCACCAAGGAAGCCAAGATGACCCTTGAGCACCTGATCCTGTGGCGCCGCGACCTGCACCGCCTGCCGGAAGCCGCCTGGAAAGAGTTTCGCACCACCAGCCTGATTGCCCACCACCTGAGCGAGCTCGGTTATCGCATTGTGCTTGGCGACAAACTGCTGGCCAGCAATCTGATGATGGGGCGTGATGTGGATGTGGCGGCCGAGAAGGCTCGCGCCCGTCGTCAGGGAGCCCATCCCGACTGGCTGGAGCGGATCGGCGATGTCACTGGCCTGATGGGAGAGCTGGATACCGGCCGTCCCGGTCCGACCCTGGCCTTTCGCTTCGATATCGACGCGGTGGAGGTGGAAGAGTCCGACGCTGAACAACACCAACCGCAGCAGGAGGGTTTTGCCTCCCACAACAAGGGGTGGATGCACGCCTGCGCTCACGATGGCCACACCGCCATCGGCATGGGGCTGGCCAGCAGCCTGATGGCGATGAAAGAGCAGCTGTGCGGCCGTATCAAGCTCTTCTTCCAGCCGGCCGAAGAGGGGTGCCGCGGTGGCAAGGCGCTGGCTGCCGGTGGTGCACTCGATGACGTGGATGCCCTGCTTTCGCTCCATATCGGTATTCACGCTGGCAGCGGCGAGCTGGTGATCAACCCCACCGAGTTTCTCTGCTCCACCAAGTTCGACGTCCACTTTATGGGCACCGCCGCCCATGCAGGGCTCGAGCCCAACGCTGGCAACAATGCGCTGGCAGCCGCCTGCATGGCCACCACCGCCATGCTCGGCATTCCCCGCCACCGCGACGGCATGACCCGCATCAACGTTGGCCAGCTTCACGCTGGCAGCGGCCGCAACGTCATCCCCGATCATGCCGAGCTGCGCGGTGAGACCCGCGGCGCCGACAGCGCGCTCAACGACTACATGTTCAGTCAGGTACAGCGCATCGTCGAAGGTACCGCCCTCGCCCACGGTGTCACCTATCGCATCATCAAGCAGGGTGAGGCCATTGCGCTCGACAACAGCCCGGCCCTGCAGGCCGAGCTGGCGGCGCTGGCCCGCAAGCAGGGGCTCGCCACTATCCAGACTCGCCGCTTTGGCGCCAGCGAAGATGCCGGTTTTCTGATGGAGCGGGTGCAAAAGCAGGGGGGCGAAGCGGCTTACCTCATCCTGGGGGCCGATCTGGCGGCGCCGCACCATCACAACGAATTCGATTTCGATGAGAGGGTGATGCAAAGCGGGGTCGAGCTGCTGGCAGCTTGGACACGCGCACGGCTGGGTGTGGTAGAAGCAACCCTCTCTTGATATCCCCTCGGCCAGCTCACCGGCTAACGGGATCAAAAAAAGGCGCCTCGGCGCCTTTTTTCTGCAAGAAAAACCTGAGCGCTACTCGCGGAGCTTGCGATGCACATCGGGGCGGCCACCGGTCACGCTATCGGCTCTCCCCTCCTCTTTGGCCTTCTCGGCCCGCTTTTTGCGCATCTCGCGGGGATCGGCGATGAGCGGACGGTAGATCTCGATACGATCGCCGTCGTGCAGCGGCTCGCTCCCTTTCACCGGTCGGCTGTAGATGCCGAACTTGTTGACCGCCAGATCGATCTCGGGGTGCTTTTGCACGATGCCGGACTGCTCGATGGCCGCCAGCACGCTAGTCTCGGGCGCCACCCGCAGGGCAATCACCGTCTGCTGCTGCGGCAAGGCATAGACAACCTCGATATTGAGCTGGTCAGACACCGTAGACCTCCTTCGCCCGGTTGGAGAAGGCGGAGACCATGGAGCTCACCAGATCGCGGAATACCTGACCAAAGGCAACCTCGATAAGCTTGGAGGTAAACTCGAAATCGAGATCAAACTCCACCTTGCAGGCATCCACATCGAGCGGAGTAAAGGTCCACCAGCCCGCCAGCTTGCGGAACGGGCCATCCACCAGCTCCATCCTGATCTGGCGGTTCACATCCAGCTGATTGCGGGTAGTAAAGGTCTTGGCAATCCCCGCCTTGGCCACATCGACCGACGCCATCATGTAGTCATCGCCAGCCTCGTGGACACGGCTGCCGACACAGCCGGGCAAAAACTGCGGATAGGCATCCACATCGTTAACCAACTTGAACATCTGTTCTGCACTGAACATCACCAGGGCACTGCGCGTAATTCGGGGCATGGCTTTTCCTCATCCAATCGGCGCGATTTTATCACCATGTTTGGGGTTGTGGAGGTAAAACCTCAGCCAAACCGCTCAGAAAGCCACCACTTGACCTGCTGCGCGTTTTACAGCCGCCCCTGCCTACGTATAATACGAGCCTCCTAGTCATTGCCGGAAATCGCCCGTCATGAGCAAAAAAAACAGTAAAAACAAAGCCGGGTCCAGCACCATTGCACTCAACAGAACCGCGCGCCACGAATACTTCATCGAAGAGAAGATCGAAGCGGGTCTGTCCCTGCAAGGGTGGGAAGTCAAATCCCTGCGGGCGGGCAAGGCCAACATCAGCGAAGCCTATGTCATCTTCCGCGATGGCGAGGCCTATCTGTTCGGCTCCAGCTTCCTGCCACTGCAAGCGGCCTCCAGCCATGTGGTATGTGACCCGACCCGCACCCGCAAACTGCTGCTGAGCCGTCGTGAACTCGACAAGCTCGAAAGCCTGATTGCCCGTCAGGGCTACACCATAGTTCCCCTCGCCCTCTACTGGAAACAGTGCTGGGTCAAGGTCGAGATCGGCCTGGTGAAGGGCAAGAAAGAGCACGACAAGCGCGAAGATACCAAGGCCCGCGAATGGGATCGGGAGAAAGCCCGCATCATGAAGAACAAGCATCGCGGCTAACCTGCGACTGGCAGGATCAGAACGCCAGTTCACCTTCCCCCGGCGCGGCTGGCTCTTCAGGCTCAGCTGCGTACAATAAATCGGCAAACAGACTGGCTGCCAGAGGGAATGGGTATCAACGCCTTGCTATGACAGCATTTTTGCGTACAATCGCAATTAACAACTTGGGGCTGATTCTGGATTCGACAAGATTCACGAAACCCAAGGTGCATGCCGAGGTGCGGTAGGCCTCGTTAATAAACCGCAAAAAAATAGTCGCAAACGACGAAAACTACGCACTAGCAGCTTAATAACCTGCATAGAGCCCTTCTACCCTAGCTTGCCTGTGTCCTAGGGAATTGGAAGGTCATCCTTCACAGGATCGTGTGGAAGTCCTGCTCGGGGCGGAAGCATTAAAACCAATCGAGCTAGTCAATTCGTGGCGTGTCTCTCCGCAGCGGGTTGGCGAATGCAAAGAGTGACTAAGCATGTAGTGCCAAGGATGTAGTAATTTTGGACGGGGGTTCAAATCCCCCCAGCTCCACCAAATATTGTTCCGAGAAGGAACGAAGAAGTACAGAAACCCGCAAGATTCAACGTCTTGCGGTTTTTTTGTTGTCCGACAAAGTCGAAGTGGTCGCCTAAAACCAGCTTCACGAGTACTATAATTAGTACCACAAGGTTAGTGGTACTCAATTCGATGGTACTAAGGAGCGTTATGGTCACGGTGGAGAAAAAGAGGCGCGAAACAGGTAACTGCAGATTAACCGACCCAAAAGTTAAAAACGCCAAGCCATCCGAAGACGCTAAGGCGAAAGGCCAGATGACCACCTTGCGCGATGGTGATGGGTTAGAACTGAGGATCAGTGCGGCGGGTTCAAAGCTCTGGGCCTTCAAGTACTCAAAGCCTTCTGACAATAAGCGCACAAACATGAGCTTTGGCACTTACCCAGAGGTATCCCTTGGCCAAGCCCGTGAACTACTGCGAAAGGCTCGCGCCCTGCTGGCCCAAGGCATTGATCCCAAGCTCCACAAAGAAGAACAGGCCGCCATGGTCAAAGCCATGGAAGAAGCCAGCACCAACACCTTTGAACACATGGCATCTAAGTGGCTGGATCTCAAACGCCATGATGTAACTGAAGCCTATGCCGCAGATTCGTGGCGCTCTCTTGAGCTGTATGTGTTGCCCTTCATCGGTTCTATGCCCATCGACCAGATCCGTGCTCCCAAAGTCATCTAGATGCTGCGCCCTCTGGAGGCAGCTGGCAAACATGAGACTGTACGCCGCCTTTGTCAGCGGATTAACGAAGTCCTCGACTATAGCGTTAACCACGGCCTGCTCGATGCCAATCCCTGCTCAGCGATATGCAAGGTTTTCAAGAAGCCAGCCAAAAAGCACATGCCGCCTCTCAAACCGGACGAGTTACCGCTTTTGATGGCTGACATTGCCAATGGTCGGTTAGACCCGACCACGCGCTGCCAAATTGAATGGAGCCTGCATACCTTGGTGCGCCCGGGCGAATCAGCCGGTACCCGTTGGGATGAGATCGACCTTGACGCCAAAGTCTGGAATATCCCTGCTGAGCGGATGAAGATGGATCGCCCCCACCGGGTTCCTCTGACCCCGCAAGCTATCTCTCTGCTGGAGCGCATGAAGCCGATCAGCGGCCACCGTCCTTTTGTGTTCCCTGGCCGCCGCGATCCGCTTGGTCACATCAACGACCAAAGTGCCAATGCGGCCTTAAAACGGCTTGGTTATGGCGGGCGACTAGTGGCTCATGGTTTGCGCTCGCTGGGGAGTACCACGCTCAACGAACAGGGCTTCAACCCTGACGCCATTGAGGCCGCACTATCCCACACCGATGAGAACGAAATCCGTCGCGCCTACAACCGCTCTGACTACTTTGAGCAGCGGGTGATCATGATGGGCTGGTGGAGTGACCACATAGAGAATGCCAGCCAAGGAAGCCTGTCTCTGGCGAACGGCACTAAGGCGCTCAAGCTGGTCAAAGAATAAACCGAATCCCACCGGGTCTATCTCGACGGAGAGAAAAGCGGGAAAGCCTTGCCCGTCTGACTCTGCCCTCCACTTAAGCTGATAGTGTGAGATCTGCGCATGACGAGAAGAACAACAAAACTCCAACCCTTACCGAAAAGGTTTAATCTGTCAGATTATGAACTATCCAATCATGAAACTAATCGCTCACTGATTGCTAATTTATTGTTCAAAATCTCATTCCTACGCGATGACATTGCAGCGGCTAACATATCCTCCGACATGAGCTCTCCGATGACTATTCAGGCTAAATAACTGATCCCAATAGTGCTACACCTTCGCTATATCTCGAAAATAAATAAAGCCCCGGACATGATGTATGTCAGAGGCTTTATTATATAAGTAATAAACTTGCTACAGTTAAATGGTCATGTTAGGCACTGCGTGATGTAGCTTGCACCGAGTCAACCATAATATTTTCTTTAATCGCGAACCTCTTACTGTAAATAGCAGTAAGGATAGGTACTAACACAGCCGTTACGATCACACAGGTTGCAACCAGCGCGGTTGCAGATTGAGCCACAGGTGCAAACGCAGGGTTCATCTGGGCGATGATCATCGGGTTAGCGACGGCAGCTCCGGCGGTGGAAGAGGCAGCGACTCCAGCTGTGCCATTACCACCAGCCAACCACTTGTCAGCAAAAATGAGCGGAATACCGGTGACCACGATCACTGCCAATCCCAGCAGAATACCAAGCAGGCCGGTATCGATAATGACTGAGAAGTTGATGGTATTGCCCAATGCAAACCCGAAGAAGGGGATTAGGGTGCCAGTAGCCTTGCTGAAAAACTCCTTCAAATCAGGGTCCAAGTTGCCGAGGGCAAAGCCTATTAGGAAAGGCAGAATCGCACCGACAAAGTGGTGACCTTGGAATGATGCCAACCCTGTTGCACCCAGAATAACCATGGTCATCAACGGACCTGACTCTACAGACATCAGCACAAACGCGCCAGACTCTTCCTTGGTGCCGTACTGGTTCATCAGGCTGGCATAAAGACCGCCGTTAGTCATATCCATAGCCGAGACGAGAGCCAAGGTTGAAAGACCTGCGAGTAAGCCAGCTTCAATCCCGTGCTCAGGCAACAGGTGGGATGCCAGTATGGCGACCAACCAGGCCACCGCAATTTTGGTGACAACCAGTACACCGGATTTACGGATCACGGTGCCGGTGGCTTTGAGATTGATGGAAGCGCCGATACAGAAGAACCAAACAGCCAAAATTGGCACTGTTCCTGTGATGATCCCTTTGGTGAAGCCACCATAGTACTCTGCGGTACCGGGAGCAAATGTATTCAAAGTTGCACCCAGAAGCAGCGGGATCAGCATGATCCCCCCCGGAATTTTATCCAACGTCTGTTTGATTTTCATATAGACCTCAATAATGAAAAAAGAAATAACATAAAAAGTTTCAATTCTGTATTTTTAATAGTTTTATTGATTGGCCAACCACGTTTTGCTGACCTTGAACACGGCTTTTTTTATCTTTTTCGATGTATTTACTTGGCAAGTCGGACGATGAACTTCACCCGGATAAAAAATGGCAAAATCACCCGTTCCAAGTAGTATCCGATTGGTAATTTCATCTTGGTCAATGAAGATCAAGTCAGGCTTGGTTTCCTGATATGAATGTGGAGAGGTAATGGCTGCACTGGTAGCAATTACCTCTTGACCACACAACAGTATTTGTATATCGATAAACTGATCATGAAATTCACTTTTCAAGCAGTTTTCAGGAGCAGTGGTTGGGCTTGAAATAAGATAAAAAACGTCATTCTCGATTATGTCGAATTTTCCAGCCTGCTGGCTCAGCAAATGCTGATGGGAGCACTCTTCTCTTTGTAAAAGCTGCAATAATGGAGTGGGTAACATCGCCATTGCGAGTTGATTTATATTACCGATGATCATGAGCCGAATTTCCTTGTCGCGTTGTCCGTCTTGATCGTCGTTACAGGCAGGCGAGCCCGTCTATCGAGCGAGTCAGATCGGAGTTATCGTTACGTATTTGTGGTATGGGCCCGGCCACCAGGCCCGAATGAGGTTTAAAGTGCCGCCATGGCATCCCGTGCAAGCGAGCCAATCTTGTCCCACTCCCGCCGCTCGATGAGCTCAGCTGGGACCATCCAGGTACCGCCGCAGGCAAACACTGCCCCTTGGGCCAGATAATCCTTCACATTACTCGGGCTGATACCGCCGGTAGGCATAAAAGTAACGGGATAGACGGCGCTTAGTGCCTTGAGCATGGCCAGCCCGCCGGAAGCCTCTGCCGGGAAGAACTTGAGTGTATGCAGGCCAAGCTCCATTGCTTGCTCAACCAAGCTGGGATTATTGACTCCAGGGATGATAGGCACGCCTCGCGCCTGGCAATACTGAACGATCCGTGGATTGAGTCCTGGGCTGACGATGAAATCCACCCCTGCTTCTATAGCCTGATCCACTTGGGCTGTAGTGAGCACGGTCCCCGCCCCGATGGTCATGTTGGGGAAGGCTGCTCGCAGTTGACGGATGGCATCGGCCGCAGCGGGTGTGCGGAAGGTGATTTCCGCACTCGGCATGCCGTTGTCCATCAAAGCCTGACCAAGGGCCACTGCATCATCAGCATTCTTGATAGCGATGACGGGGATGATCTTCAGGCTGGACAGTTGTTCAAGCAATACTGACATGGGATTCCTCACTGGCATTGGTGGTGGCTGGCATCGCCAGCAAAGGGATGATGGCGCCGCGATGCTGAATAACAGTGCTCGCCAGTCGATGGGCATAGTGTGCTGAGTCGTTTACCGAGGCGTTGGCCAGTCGTTTGGCAAGGTAACCTGCGCTGAACGAGTCACCAGCCGCCGTAGTGTCTATCACCTGCGTCTGTGCCAGTGACACGGCGGGTACTTCATTGCACCGTTCGTCCTGCACGATGAGGCAGGAATCTGCACCGCGTTTGACAACTATTTCACTGACTCCGAGGGTCTGAGTCCGCGCCAGCGTCTGCTCAACCTGGCTATCTCCCCACAAGGCGTATTCGTCATCGAGTGTCAGGAAAGCAAGGTCAGTCAGCGTCAGCATGGCGTGATAGGCCTGCTGTGCCGCTTCGCGGCTTTCCCAAAGGCGTGGCCGATAGTTGTTGTCAAAGGCGATCTTCACCCCGGCAGCGCGACACTCGGCAAGACGTTGCAGCAGGGTTTCCCTGTCCGCTTGGGACAGGATGGCTAGGCTGATACCACTCAAATAGATGTAGTCGAACTCGTGCAATTGCTGGCAGATATGCTCCGCTTCATCGCCTTGCAACCAGTAACGGGCAGCCGCATCGCTGCGCCAGTAATGGAAGGTCCGCTCGCCGTGCTCGTCAGTTTCAATGAGGTAGAGACCAGGCAATTTGTGAGCAAAACGCTGCACCAGATCGGTATGGACACCTTCCTGTTGCCACTGCTGCAACATGGTATTGCTGATGGCATCGGTTCCCATTGCGGTCACATAGTGTACGGCCAGCTCAGTGTTGGATCGTGCCAGATAGACAGCCGTGTTGAGCGTATCTCCACCGAAATGGCGGACGATGTTCACCTTGCTCTCCGATAGCTCGATCATGCATTCGCCAATGACGGCAACCTTGATAGCCATATGTCCTCCCACTTTTATGATGGGTCCATTCTATTTAATGAAACGAAACTATCAAATGAATTGAAACACCATTTCATTAAATTGTGACGGAACGCAAAGGTTCTTCAGCCTGAGGAGGATGCCCGGCGTGAGAAGCGTTTTAAATGGTTCTGTTTGATACCGTAATCAGGTAAGGTAGCTGCGACCTTGGCTATGATTGCGCGCTTGTTTCAAATATAATGAAACGATAGATTTTATAAGGGGATATAGATGTCAGCGGTAGATAACTCACCGGATTCGGTCTCGTCAGTACTGAAAGTGTTCGGTATCTTGCAGGCCTTGAGTGAACAAAAAGATATCGGAGTGACTGAGCTGTCCCAGCGGATCATGATGTCAAAAAGCACTGTTTATCGTTTTTTGCAGACAATGAAGACGCTTGGTTATGTCAATCAGGAAGGGGAGACTGACAAGTACACCCTTAGTCTGAAGCTTTTCGAACTGGGTGGAAGAGCGCTGGAGCACCAGGATTTGATCCAAATCGCTGATGTCCAGATGTACCGGTTGGGTAAGTTGACCAAAGAAACGCTGCACCTAGGGGCACTCGATGAAAACAGTGTCGTCTATCTGCACAAGATCGACTCCGAATACAATCTGCGTATGTACTCCCGTATCGGTCGCCGCTGCCCACTCTACAGCACCGCACTTGGCAAGGTAATGATGGCTTGGCTACCAGAAGAAGAGGTGCGGAGCATGTTGGCCGGAGTAACGTTTGAGCGCTTAACCGAGCATACCCTGGCTAATGTTGATGCCCTGTTGGCGGAGCTGGCACAGGTGCGCGAGCAAGGCTATGCGGAAGACAATGAAGAAAATGAGAACGGGCTGCGTTGCTTCGGTGTGCCTATCTACAACCGGATGGGGCGCATCATCACCGGGCTCTCTTTGTCACTACCGATAGTCCGTTTTGAAGAAAGCAAACGTGCCGAACTTGTTAGTTTGCTACATGAAGCTGCTGCCCGCATTTCGGCGGAGCTTGGCTATCACGACTATCCCTTTACCTCAAACTGAGAGTGTAAGCGCCTTACTTAGCCTCATCATATGAGTGGATACCAGTCAGGCATCCACTCAATGCTCCCGGTTATCGAACCCGACCGAGCGGCGCTACACCTTGGTGTCGGTAGAGGGAAACCATGGTGTAGCCATTGATGACGAAGAACATCCCCTCTAACAGACTCCCGCCAATCGAACCAGCCCAGAGGTTGTGTACAACCCAACAGAGACTGCTGACCAGCATGCACCCTCGCAGTGGTAGTCCATCCAATCTGAACAGGGCATAGGTACTCAACGTGGTCCCCGTCAGGGTGAGCAATTGCATGGGGTGTTCCAGCTGAGGAAGCACCAGCACCCAAACCAACACAATAACGCTCCACATGACACTTAACGTTCGGTGGTACCCGGAAACCCACGTGCGGACTGCACACAGCAGGCAGTTTATGGCGGCGACCGTCGCACCGAGCATCATAAAATGCAGAGCCAAAAGTACCCCATTAAGGGTCAGGTGCCGCCGCAATTTCTGATCCTGGTGTTGCAAAAAAGCGGTGGCACCGATAGCGCAAGCCAGCAACCCAAGGAGCTGGGCCAGCCAAGGTGCATCAAGATGCATAGGGTAAATTCCGTAACAGGATTGAACAAAAAAGGCGCCATTGGCGCCTTGTTGCATCTTAAGAGATCAGCGGGCCAACCAGCCACCATCCACAGCGATTGTGTAGCCATTGATGTAGTCGGAAGCCGCAGAGGCAAGGAAGACTGCCGGGCCCATCATGTCATCGGGTACACCCCAACGTCCGGCCGGGATCCGTTCCAGAATGGCAGCATTGCGATCCTCATCTGCACGCAGAGCTGTCGTATTGTTGGTGGCCATGTAACCGGGAGCAATGGCGTTAACGTTGATACCTTGGCTTGCCCATTCATTGGCCAGCAGGCGGGTGATCCCCATCACGCCGCTCTTGGAGGCTGTGTAGGAAGGCACTCTGATCCCACCCTGATACGAGAGCATGGAGGCAATATTGATGATCTTGCCACCCAGGCCCTGAGCGATAAACTGCTTCGCGACTGCCTGGGACATGAAGAAGACACTCTTGATGTTGATGTTCATCACATCATCCCAGTCCTTCTCGTTGAAGTTGATGGCGTCTTCGCGGCGAATGATGCCAGCGTTGTTGACTAGGATGTCGACCCGACCAAACCGGGAGACGGCCTGATCCACCAGTCCTGGTAAGGTATCCACCTTGCTGACATCGGCCTTGAGGCTAAGGAACTGGCGGCCAATGGCCTCGACCTTGGCAATGGTATCGGTAGGCTCGACAATGTTGACACCAACGATGTCACAGCCTGCCTGAGCCAGGCCCAACGCCATACCCTGACCCAGACCGGTATCGCAACCGGTCACGATGGCAATCTTACCCTTCAAATCGAATGCATTGAGAATCATCTTATTTCCTCTGCTGCCACCCAGCGTGACAGTCTTGATGGTGGTGATGCGGCCATCTGAAGCGGGCCCGGACATAAAGGGAATTAACGCAGATCCTCGATGGCAACATGATCCATGTCACCGAACACCTGATTCTCGCCGACCATGCCCCAGATAAAGGTATAAGCCTGGGTACCTACCCCGGAGTGAATGGACCAACTTGGCGAGATCACTGCCTGCTCGTTGTGGATCAGCAAATGGCGAGTCTCGTCAGGCTTGCCCATCATGTGGAATACAGCCGCATCCTCTTTCATGTTGAAGTAGAAGTAGACCTCCATACGACGCTCATGAGTGTGGCAAGGCATGGTGTTCCACAAACTACCTTCCTCCAGCTGGGTCATGCCCATTACCAATTGACAGGTCGGCAGTACATCCGGCACTAGGTATTTGTAGATGGTGCGACGGTTGCTGGTAGACGCGTCACCGATAGTGCTGGGGGAAGCCTGCTCCTTGGTGACTTTGCGGGTCGGGAAATGCATGTGGGCCGGAGCACTGTTGTAGTAAAACTTGGCCGGTTGCGAGGCATCGACGCTGGCAAAACTTAGCTCCCTAGCGCCCTGTCCCACGTAAAGCGCTTCGGCATTACCGACTTCAAAGGTGGTTCCATCCACAGTAACCACACCGGGGCCACCGATGTTGATAAGCCCAAGCTCGCGACGTTCGAGGAAATAGCTGACACCAAAGGTCTTACCTAGCTCGTCTGAGAAGCCAAGCGGACCGTTAACCGGCATCATGCCACCGAACACGATGCGATCGATGTGGCTGTAGGTCATGGTCAGCTTGTTCGGGGTGAAGATCTCCTCAACCAGAAACTCACGGCGCAGGCCCTGAGTATCAAGTTGCTTGGCATGGTCGCTATGGATGCTTTGACGAATTTGCATAATGAACCTCAATTCAGGGCCTTTACGGCATCAATGACTGCGTACTTACGCTTTACTTTATGGAACGCACGATACCAATAAATGGAAGCGCCATCAATTTAAAAATGAAACGTTGTTTTAATTTTGTGATTTTGAGCTAATTCCGGGAAACTGACACTTCGGGTGTTTGTCAGGCCACAAAGGCAAGTCGGTAAGTAGTAGCGATATGGGGATGGAAATAGCTGCTGAGAGCACATGAGTCATCCCTGAGCTGAGTTCTCTTTGTAAAGTGAACCCTTCTTCGTGCCATCCGGGTGATTCTTGGGTACCAAGATGATGGCGAGTGAGTTTTGTACAAGCCCCACTTTGGAGTTGGAGGATAGACTCATTTGTTTATGGTTGACGCGTATAATGCAGCCCAGAACAAGGCAACATTGTGGTGAGTTTTCAGTCTGGCTCATCAGGCACTCGCCTACCTCTCCCCAACTCCCCCCGTAAAAATATTAGAAATAGCCATGAGTCTCTGGAAAAGTAGATTAAAAAACACCCAGTCATGTTCTTCCTCTTTCCTGCTCATCAGGTATAATCCGCCATCTTTTTTTGCATCAGTGACCAGCGACCCCCTATGACCGTCAACCGTTTTGACCCCAGCTCAGAGAGCCTGACGCCTGCAACTACGCGGGTTCAGCCATCGGACGACCACCCTGTCCAACAAGCGACTTCCAGCATTATTAGGTCTCACCACCCAAGGATTGGTTTTGTGAGCTTGGGATGCCCCAAAAACCTGGTCGATTCAGAACGCATCCTGACCCAGCTGCGTACCGAAGGGTACGATGTGGTGCCCAGCTATGACGATGCCGAGCTGGTCGTCGTCAACACCTGTGGCTTTATCGACAGTGCCGTGCAGGAGTCGCTCGAAGCGATCGGCGAAGCGCTGGCCGAGAACGGCAAGGTGATCGTCACCGGCTGCCTTGGCGCCAAAGAGAATCAGATCCGCGAGATCCACCCCAAGGTGCTCGAGATCACCGGCCCCCACGCCTATGAAGAGGTACTGGGTCACGTCCACAAATATGTGGAGAAGCCGCAGCACAACCCCTTCACCAGTCTGGTACCAGCCCACGGCGTCAAGCTGACCCCGCGTCACTACGCCTATCTGAAGATTTCCGAGGGCTGCAACCACCGCTGCACCTTCTGCATCATCCCCTCCATGCGCGGGGATCTGGTGAGCCGCCCCATCGGCGACGTGCTGGCCGAAGCCAAGCGCCTGAAAGAGGCTGGCGTGAAGGAGCTGCTGGTGATCTCCCAGGACACCTCCGCCTACGGCGTCGATGTGAAGCACCGCACCGGTTTCTACGACGGCATGCCGGTCAAGACCAGCATGGTCGCCCTGTGCGAAGAGCTGGCCAAGCTCGACATCTGGGTGCGCCTGCACTACGTCTACCCCTACCCGCACGTGGATGACGTTATCCCGCTGATGCGTGATGGTAAGGTACTGCCCTACCTCGATATTCCGTTGCAGCACGCCAGCCCGCGCATCCTCAAACTGATGAAGCGCCCGGGTACCGTCGAGCGCACCTTGGAGCGGATCCAGAAGTGGCGCGAGATCTGCCCGCAGATCACCCTGCGCTCCACCTTTATCGTCGGCTTCCCGGGCGAGACCGAGGAAGATTTCCAGATGTTGCTGGACTTTATCGACAAGGCAGAGCTGGATCGCGTCGGCTGCTTCAAATACAGCCCGGTCGAAGGGGCGCTGGCCAACGAGCTGCCGGATCCGGTACCGGAAGAGGTGCAGGAAGAGCGCTTCCAGCGCTTTATGGAGCTGCAACAGCAGGTCTCCATCCGCAAGCTGGCCCGCAAAGTGGGTCAGGAGATGACCGTTATCATCGACGAGGTGGACGAAGAGGGCGCCACTGGCCGCTCCTTCGCCGATGCGCCGGAGATCGACGGTCTGGTCTACCTCAACGGCGAAACCGGCCTCAAGCCGGGGGACATGGTCAAGGTACGGATCGACGAATCCGACGAATATGACCTGTGGGCCAGCCTGATCAGCTAATTGAGGCTCTACCGGCCAAATGAAAAAAGCGCC
>NZ_JBFODN010000266.1:0-25094 GCF_040908345.1 Aeromonas sp. R3-1 | reverse complement strand
CAACTGTGCCACCAAATCGAACTGGATCCCCAGCGCGGGATCGAATTGGCCATCGAGTGCGAACGACTCGCTCTGGGCCGCGATGCCCGTATCAAGCACTCCGACGGCGCCGGTTTCTCCAGCCATCTAGGCATCAAGGTCTATGGCAACAGCCACGGCTTCGTCAAAGGTTATGCGGCGTCGCGCAACTCCCTGAGCTGCGTGCTGATCGGCGAGCAGGATGGCGACATGCAACGGGATTACGGCTACTCCTCCAGCCGTACCCTCGACGGACTTTGGAGCCCGCAGCGCATCGCCGATGAGGCGGTGGAGCGTACCGTCTCCCGCCTCGGCGCCCGCAAGATCTCTACCCGTCACGCGCCTGTGCTGTTCCACCCTGACACAGCCTCCGGTCTGTGGGGCCATCTGGTGATGGCCATCAGCGGCGGCAACCTCTATCGCAAGTCGAGCTTCCTGCTCGACAAATTGGGCAAGCAGATCCTGCCCGAGTGGCTCACCATTCAGGAGTTCCCCCACCTGCTGGGCGGGCTTGCCAGTACCCCGTTCGATGGGGAAGGGGTGCGCACCCGAGATATGGACATAGTGCGCAATGGCGAGCTGATGAGCTGGCTGCTTACCTCCTACTCCGCTCGCAAGCTGGGGTTGACCACCACGGGTCACGCCGGTGGCATCCACAACTGGCAGGTCTCCAATACCGGCCAGGATTTTCAAGGCATGCTGAAAGAGATGGGCACCGGTCTGCTGGTGACCGAGCTGATGGGGCAGGGGGTCAATATCGTCAATGGCGACTACTCCCGTGGCGCCGCCGGTTTCTGGGTCGAGAATGGCGAGATAGCCTATCCGGTCGAGGAGATCACCATCGCCGGCAATCTGGCCGAGATGTTCAGCCATATCGTGGCGGTGGGTCGTGACGAGGATGAACGATCCAGTCTCAAGACTGGCTCGGTGCTGGTAGAGAATATGAAGCTGGCGGGTCACTGATCCCGGTTTCAACAGAACCGAAACCATGAAAAAGGCCCCCTCGCCAACGCGAGGGGGCCTTTTTATCGGCCAGCGATCAGGGTGCTATCAGCTCTTGATGCGTTCGATGCGGCCACCCAGACCCTGCAGCTTCTGCTCGATGTCTTCGTAGCCACGGTCGATGTGATAGATACGGTCGACGATAGTGGAGCCTTCGGCCACGAAGCCGGCCAGCACCAGACTGGCGGAGGCGCGCAGATCGGTCGCCATTACCTGGGCACCCTTGAGTTGCTCGGTGTCACGGCAGATGGCTACGTTGCCCTGCAGTTCGATGTCTGCGCCCATCCGTACCAGTTCGGGAACGTGCATGAAGCGGTTCTCGAAGATGGTCTCGGTGACCATGCCGGTGCCTTTGGCGACAGCATTCAGCACGGTGAACTGTGCCTGCATGTCGGTCGGGAATGCCGGGTAGGGGGCAGTCTTGATAGTGACCGGCTTGAGGGTGCGGCCAGTCATGTCGAGGGTGATCCAGTCTTCACCCTTCTCAATCAGGGCGCCAGCCTCTTCCAGCTTGACCAGTACCGCTTCCAGCAGGGTCGGGTCTGTCTTGCGGCAGGTGATCTTGCCGCCGGTGACCGCTGCGCCCACCAGGAAGGTACCGGTTTCGATGCGGTCAGGCTGCACACTGTAGTTGCCGCCGTGCAGACGCTCGACACCGTCGATGGTCAGGGTATCGGTGCCCGCACCCTGAATCTTGGCTCCCAGGGTATTGAGGAAGTTGGCCAGATCGACCACTTCCGGCTCGCGTGCGGCGTTTTCGATCACGGTGCGGCCATCAGCCAGGGTGGCGGCCATCATCAGGTTTTCGGTACCGGTCACGGAGACCATGTCCATCAGGATGTGGGCGCCTTTCAGGCGACCATCGACACGGGCCTTGATGTAACCATCTTCGATGGTGATCTTGGCACCCATCAGCTCCAGGCCGTGGACGTGCAGGTTGACCGGACGGGCACCGATAGCGCAACCGCCTGGCAGGGAGACGTCAGCCGCGCCGAAACGGGCGGCCAGCGGGCCCAGCGCCAGAATGGAGGCGCGCATGGTCTTCACCAGCTCGTAGGGGGCGACATGGTTGTTCACCGCACCGGTCAGCACGGTGACGTTGCCGTTGACCTTGGTGGTGGCGCCCAGCATCTCCAGCAGCTTGATGGTGGTGCCCACATCTTTCAGGCGCGGCACGTTGGAGAGGTGTACCTCTTCATCACAGAGCAGGGTCGCGAACAGGATCGGCAGCGCGGCGTTTTTGGCGCCGGAGATGGTCACTTCGCCGTTGAGAGTACAACGACCATCGATTTTGAATTTGTCCATTTTTACTTCGTTACCAAATCAGGAGGGCAATAGGAATTTACGTTCGCGTTTCCACTCGGCGTCGGTGAACGCTTTGATGGAGAGGGCGTGAATGGCGTTGCTGGCGATCTTGTCCATCAGCGGGGCATAGATGGCCTGCTGCTTCTTGACCCGGCTCATGCCGTCAAACATGTCACCGACGGCGATCACTTGGTAGTGACTACCGTCCCCTTTGACATGGACTTCGGACAATGGCAGAGCCTCAAGGAGTATCGCTTCAATTTCAGAGACTTGCATTATGCGTCCTCAGTTGTGAGCGGGGTTGACTGAAACAGCCCGGCCACCCCGTAGAGGTTGGCCAGGGTATAGAAATCACTGGAGGCGCCCACCAGTTGCGGTGTGGCGCCTCGCGCTAATACGGCTTTGGCCCATTTGACCAGCAGGGCCAGTCCGGCAGAGTCGAGGGTGGTGACGCCGCCGAGCTCAAGCTGGTCGTCCTGCCACCATTCAGCGCGGCGTTGCCACAGGTCATTGACCTGTGGCGCCTGCAGCTCACCGCTGAGGGTCATGGTTTGAGTACCAGCGGCTTGGCGTTGTGTTCGCGCAACTGGGCGATCACCGCATCGATGCCGTTCTGGCGGATCAAACCGCCCAGCTCGCTCTGTTTGGCGGAGAGCAGGCTGATCCCCTCTGCCACCATGTCGAAGGCTTTCCACTCGCCGGTCTTGTTGTTCTTGCGCAGCTTGAACTCGAGGAAGATGTCCGGCTTGCCGGCCTCTTTCACGCTGACGTTGACGGCGGTGATATTGCCGCTGGGGGCTTTGCCCGGCTCGACCTTGACGGTCTGCTTGTCAAAATGGGCCAGCGCATCGGCGTAGGAGCTCACCATGTACTCGGTGAACACCTCGACGAAGGCATTGCGCTGCGCTTCGGTGGTCTCTTTAATCTGGTTGCCAAGCACCTTGTAGGCGGCGAAGCGGTTGTCCACATAGGGCAGCAGCTCTTCGCGGATGATCACCCGCAGGTGATCCGGATTGCTCTTCACCTGGGCCTGATCGGCCTTCAGGCGGGCAAAGGTCTGCTTGGCAGCCTGATCCACCAGCGCGTTGGGGTCGGTGGCATCGACTGCGGCCTGGGCAGACAGGGAAAAGAGCATGCTGGTCATCAGACCCAGCAGCAGGGCGATTTTCTTGAACATGGTTACTCCTTCTTGCTGTCTGATTTGCTGTCGGAGGATTGGCTGTAGAGGAACTTGCCAATCAGATCTTCCAGCACGATGGCGGATTTGGTGTCTTCAATCAGGTCGCCATCCTTGAGCATCTCGGTGCCCATCTCCTCATCGCTGAAGCCGGGGGCCAGACCGATGTACTGCTCGCCGAGCAGACCGGAGGTGAGGATGGAGAGGGAACTGGTATCGGCAAACTGGCCAGCGCTCTTTTGCATCATCAGGGTCACTTCGGGCACCTGGGTTTTCGGGTCCAGTACGATGTCGCTGACCCGGCCTACCACCACGCCGCCGACCTTGACCGGCGAACGGACTTTCAGGCCGCCGATATTATCGAAATGCGCGCGCAGGGTATAGGTTTCTCCTTCCGGTTTGAAGCTCAAACCGGCCACTTGCAGGGCCAGTGCCAGAATGGCACCGATGCCAGCCAGCATGAAGGTGCCGACCAAGAATTCTACTTTGCTGAACTTCATCTTTACCTTATCCAAACATGACTGCAGTGAGTATAAAATCCAGGCCGAGCACGGCGAGGGATGAGTGGACCACGGTACGGGTCGTGGCCTGACTGATCCCGGCCGAGGTCGGCTTGGCATCATAGCCGTTAAAGAGCGCAATCCAGGTGACCACCAGGGCGAAAATCAGGCTCTTGATGGCGCCCTGCATGATGTCTTCATGCCAGTCGACGGAGGCCTGCATGGCAGACCAGAAGCCCCCTTCGTCCACGCCGAGCCAGTCCACACCGACCAGCTTGCCGCCGAAGATACCGATCAGGCTGAACATAAAGGCCAGCAGCGGCATGCTGATGACGCCAGCCCAGAAGCGGGGGGCAACCACTCGACGCAGCGGGTCGACCGCCATCATCTCGAGGCTTGAAAGCTGCTCGGTGGCTTTCATCAGGCCGATTTCAGCGGTCAGGGCCGAACCGGCACGGCCGGCAAACAGCAGCGCCGTGACTACAGGGCCCAGCTCACGCAGCAGGGAGAGGGAGACCAGCGGTCCCAGGCTCTGCTCGGCGCCGAAATCCTTCAATACGTTGTAACCCTGCAGCGAGAGCACCATGCCGATGAACAGGCCGGAGACCAGAATGATGGCCACCGACTGCACACCCACCACATAGAGCTGCTGGACAAGCAGCGGGAAGTGCTTGTGCGGCTCGGGTTTGCCCGCCAGCGCATGGAACAACATGATGGTGGCGCGACCGACGGAGCTGATAAACCGCACTCCGACCCGCCCCAGCTTGCTTATTTGACTTATCAACATCAGAGATCCTGTAGCAGATCGCCTGCCGGAAAATGAAACGGGACAGGACCATCGGGCAATCCTTTGAGGAACTGCTCGACTTCGGGATTGTGCTCCTCGCGCAGCTGATCCGGCGTACCGTGCGCCACCACCTTGCGATTGGCAATGATGTAGGCGTAATCGGCGATGCTCAGCACCTCTTTCACATCGTGGGTGACGATGACGGAGGTGATACCGAGGGCATCGTTCAGCTCCTTGATCAGCTTGACCAGCACCGCCATGGTGATGGGGTCCTGCCCGACGAACGGCTCGTCATACATGATGAGGTCAGGATCGAGCGCAATTGCCCGTGCCAGCGCCGCCCGGCGCGCCATGCCGCCGGAGAGCTCGGAGGGCATCAGTTTCGCCGCGCCGCGCAAGCCCACCGCCTGCAGCTTCATCATGACGATGGTGTGGATCAGCTCCTCCGGCAGGCCGGAGTGTTCCCGCAGCGGGAAGGCCACGTTGTCGTAGACCGTCATGCCGGTAAACAGGGCGCCGCTCTGGAACAGCATGCTCATCCGTTTGCGCACTTCATAGAGGCGCGAACGGGAGAGGGTGGGGATATCTTCCCCGTCAAACAGAATGTGACCGGACTCCGGCTTGAGCTGGCCACCGATCAGCCGCAGCAGGGTGGTTTTACCGATGCCGCTCGGGCCCATGACGGCGGTCACCTTGCCACGAGGAATGGTCAGGTTGATCCCGTCATACAACAGCCGATCTCCGTGACTGAAGGTCAGATCGGAGATGGTGATCAGGTCATTGTTCAAACAATTGTCCATCCGGTGTAAATGAGGTGCGAATTTTATGGGGTAGTCTAGGTCTAAGCAACAGCAAGGAACAACTATTGAACAGGCTGCAAGCCCATTTGCACGACAGTTTTCTGTAACAAAGTGCGTCATTGAGAGCGGGACTTGCCATCCGATTCGCTTATCCGGGCAGACTTTTTTATAATCCCGCAGCTAATTTCGGCCCGGAGCTGTGTCTTTATGTCTGTAAAGCCTGAGAAAGTGTCTGAACTGTTCGATTTTCGTCGCAGTGCCCGCGCGGTGCTGGACACAGAAAAGCAAGCCATTGATGGACTCTATCAGTATCTGAATGACGCCTTCGACAAGGCGTGCGAAATGGTGCTGCGCTGCGGTGGCAAGATAGTGGTCACCGGCATGGGCAAATCGGGCCATATCGGCAGCAAGATCGCCGCCACCCTCGCCAGCACCGGCACCCCGGCCTTCTTCCTTCACCCGGGAGAAGCGAGTCACGGCGATCTGGGGATGATCTCCAGTGGCGACCTTATTATCGCCATCTCCAACTCCGGCGAGAGTGACGAAATCCTGGCCCTGCTGCCGGTACTCAAGCGCCGCGGCATTCCGCTCATCTGCATGACTGGCAATCCCGCCTCCACCATGGCCAAAGAGGCCAACGTGCACCTGTGTATCAAGGTGGAGAAAGAGGCCTGCCCGCTGGGTCTGGCACCCACTTCCAGTACCACGGCAACCTTAGTCATGGGCGATGCCCTGGCGGTGGCCCTGCTGGAAGCGCGCGGTTTTACCGCCGATGACTTCGCCCTCTCTCACCCGGGCGGTTCCCTTGGCAAGCGTCTGTTGCTGCGGGTCGGCGACCTGATGCACAGCGGTGAGCTGTTGCCCCGGGTGGGGATAGATGCCACCATCAGCCAGGCGCTGCTGGAAGTGAGCCGCAAGGGGCTCGGTATGACGGCGGTGGTCGATGGCGATGGCCTGCTGGCCGGGCTCTTTACCGATGGCGATCTGCGCCGCATTCTTGACCAGCAGATCGATATCCATCACACCCCCATCAGCCGTGTGATGACGGCCAACTGTGTTACCGTAGGTCCAGAGATGATGGCTGCGGAAGCCGTCAAACTGATGGAAACGAGAAAAATCAACGGATTACTGGTCGTGGATGAAGAGAAACGCCCGCTCGGCGCCTTCAACATGCACGACCTGCTGAAAGCCGGAGTAATTTGATGCAAAACGTACCGACCCTCTATGGTCCGGTGACGCGCAGCCAGTTCGACAAGGCGGCGCAAATCCGCCTGCTGGTGTGCGATGTGGACGGGGTGCTCTCCAACGGCCTTATCTACATGGGAAACAACGGCGAAGAGCTGAAAACCTTCTGCACCCGTGATGGTGCGGGCATGCGAGCACTGCTCAATGCCGGGATCGAGATCGCCATCATCACCGGGCGCAACTCCCGAATCGTCAGTGATCGGATGAAAAGTCTGGGTGTGGCCCATGTGGTGCAGGGGGCTGATAAAAAGCTGCCTTACTTCGAAGCGCTGCTGGCTAAGCTGGGGCTGACCCCGGAACAGGCCGCCTATATGGGCGATGACACCATCGATCTGCCGGTGATGGCCGCCTGCGGCCTGGGTATCGCGGTGGCCGATGCCCATCCGCTGGTGCTGAGTCGTGCCGATATGGTGACCCGGCTTGGCGGTGGCATGGGCGCGGTGCGCGAGGTGTGTGACCTCATTTTGCAGGCGCAGGGCCACGACGATTATCAGCCCGAGGCCTCGGTATGAGCAGACAGACCCTGTTGTTTGCCCTGCTGTTTCTGGTCGCGCTGGTTGCCTGGCAGTTGGGCAAGGTTGAGCTGGTGCCGGAGAGCGCCGTCAAAATCGAAAACTATCAGCCGGATTTTGTCGCCAAAGATCTGGTGACCACCCGTTTTGATATCAATGGCAAGCGCACCGAGCGGCTGGAGTCGACCTACGCCGAGTATTATCAAATCCTCGAGCAGGCCACCTTCGACAAGCCGGTGGTCTACATGTATGACGATCAGGGTGCCGCCGAGTGGAAGGTGACTGCCGAAACCGGCGTGCTCAACACCGGCGACAACGTCATCCTGCGGGGCAAGGTGCATCTGGATGGTCTGCTGCCCACTTCTTTCATTTCCACACTGGATACCCCCTATCTGGAGCTGGATCTGGTGACGCAGGATGTGCGCAGCAACCGGGAAGTGAACATTCTGGGTCGGGATTTCCAGACCCAAGGGGTTGGCCTCAAGGGCCATCTGGACCGCAAATATTTTGAGTTACTGGATCAAGGCCATGCCATCTATTTCAATGAAAAACGCTAATCTGGCCCTCGCAGCCCTATTGTTGTGTGGTGCGGTGACCGCCAAAGAGTCCGACTTTGCCGAGAAGGTCTACGTCGATGCCGTCAAACAGGTGGCCGAGATGCAGGACAACCGCATCACCTTCGAAGAGGATGTGACCATCAATCAGGGCACCATCCGGATCAAGGCTGACAAGGTGGTAGTGACCCGTTCCGGCGAGAAAGGGGCCGAGGTGATGACTGCCTACGGCAAGCCCGCCACCTTCTTCCAGATCCTGGATAACGGCAAGCCGGTCAATGCCCACGGCAATACCATCCGCTACGAGCTGAAGAACCGGCTGGTGACCATCACCGGCAACGGTCAGCTCAAGCAGGAAGATAGCCAGGTCAATGGTGATCTGATCCGCTACGACATCGTCAAACAGAAGATGATCGCCGAGAGCAAGAGCCCGAGCCAGCGGGTCAAAACCGTGTTCCTGCCTGATCAGGTAGAGAATTTCGACAAGCCCGCCGACCAGAAGAAGCAGGGAAAATAAGCCATGGCAGTGTTGAAAGCAGTGGGCCTGCAGAAGAGCTACAAGCGCCGCATGGTGGTGAGTGACGTCAGTCTTGAAGTGGGCACTGGCCAGATTGTCGGCCTGCTCGGCCCCAACGGGGCGGGCAAGACCACCTCCTTCTACATGATCGTGGGGCTGGTGCAGCGCGATGCCGGTCTCATCACTATCGACGATCAGGACATCAGCCTGCAGCCCATGCATGTGCGGGCGCGTAACGGCATCGGTTATCTGCCGCAGGAGGCCTCCATCTTCCGTCGCCTGTCGGTGTTCGACAACCTGATGGGGGTGATGCAGACCCGTAAAGGGTTGAGCCGTGAGGAGCGTGAGGACAAGGTTCAGCAACTGCTGGAAGAGTTCAATATCACTCACATTCGCGACAACCTGGGTCAGAGCCTCTCCGGCGGTGAGCGCCGTCGGGTCGAGATTGCCCGTGCGCTGGCGGCCGAACCGCGTTTTATTCTGCTGGATGAACCCTTTGCAGGGGTTGACCCGATTTCTGTGATAGACATCAAGAAGATCATTCAGCATCTGAAAGATAGAGGCCTTGGCGTCTTGATTACCGACCACAACGTCAGAGAGACTCTGGACGTATGTGAGAAGGCCTATATCGTCAGCCACGGCAAGATGATTGCCGAAGGTGCACCGGCTGACATCCTTGCCGATGAGCAGGTCAAGCGCGTCTATTTGGGCGATCAATTCAGTCTATAGTAAGGGGGCATGCCTTCATTTCCTTTGACGAGTGCCTCGCTGAACATAAGGATATCCCGACGTAGATGAAGCCGACATTACAGTTGCGTCTCGGTCAGTCCCTGACCATGACGCCGCAATTACAACAAGCGATTCGTCTGCTCCAGCTCTCCACTCTGGAACTTCAGCAGGAAATTCAGCAAGCGCTCGAAAACAACCCTCTGCTGGAGCAGGAAGAGAGCGAGGCGCAAGAGACCAGTCCGGAAGCGCCGGTCGATGCCAGCCAGCTGGATTCCAGCGATGCCATGGCTCAGGAGCAGATGCCGGACGAGTTGCCGGTGGATACCACCTGGGACGAGGTTTACTCTGCCGGCACCGCCCAGAGTGCGGGCCCCATCCACGATGGGGAAGATAGCGTCTATCAGGGTGAAACCACCGAAAACCTGCAGGATTATCTGCTGTGGCAGATGCGGCTCACACCGTTTAGCGATGTGGATGCCGCCATCGCGCTCGCCATCATCGATGCCATCGACGAATCCGGTTATCTGACCGTTGCGCTGGAGGATATCCAGGCTGCCGTTACCAGCGATGACGTAGAGGTGGAACTCGATGAGGTCGAGGCGGTACTCAAGCGGGTTCAGCACTTCGATCCGGTCGGTATTGCTGCCCGTTCTGTGCAGGAGTGTTTGCTGATCCAGCTGGATCAGTATGACCCGCAGACCCCCTGGCTCAACGAGGCCAAGGAGGTGATCCTCGAGCACATGGAGCTGCTCGGCAACCGGGATTACCGCACCCTCGCCCGCAAGACAAAACTCAAGGAGAGCGACCTCAAGGAGGTGCTGGATCTGATCCAGCTGCTGGAGCCGCGTCCCGGCAACGGCATCATCCAGAGCGACTCCCAGTACGTGATCCCCGACGTCTCCGTGGTCAAGAAGGGCAGCAAGTGGGTGGTCGAGCTCAATCCCGACTCCGCCCCCCGCATTCGGGTCAACGAGACCTATGCCGCCATGGCCCGCAACGCCCGCAGCAGCACCGACACCCAGTTTATTCGCTCCCATTTGCAGGAAGCCAAGTGGTTCATCAAGAGCCTGGAAAGTCGCAATGACACCCTGCTGAAAGTGGCCAGTTGCATTGTCGAGCAGCAACAGGGCTTTTTCGAGTATGGTGAAGAGGCGATGAAGCCGATGGTGCTCAATGACATCGCCGAAGCGGTAGAGATGCATGAGTCGACCATCTCCCGGGTGACGACCCAGAAGTACATGCATACCCCCCGTGGTATCTTCGAATTGAAGTTTTTTTTCTCCAGCCATGTGAACACCGAAGGAGGAGGAGAGTGCTCATCGACCGCAATTCGCGCGCTCATCAAGAAGCTGGTCACGGCAGAGAATCCTGCCAAGCCGTTAAGTGATAGCAAGATCGCGGATTTGCTGGCCGAACAGGGTATTATGGTGGCGAGACGCACGATCGCTAAGTATCGCGAATCCTTGTTTATCCCACCTTCCAATCAGCGCAAACGCCTGGTTTAGGCAAACAAAAGGATGATGTTATGCAAATTAACCTGACCGGACACCATGTCGAGATCACCGAAGCTCTGCGTGATTATGTGAATAACAAATTTGCCAAACTCGAGCGTCACTTCGACCACATCAACAATGTTCATGTGGTGCTTAGCGTGGAAAAACTGAACCAGATAGCGGAAGCCAAATTGCACGTCAGCGGTGGCGAAGTGTTTGCCAACTCTGAACATGCCGATATGTATGCTGCGATAGACACCTTGCTCGACAAGCTGGACAGGCAGATCATCAAGCACAAAGATAAGTTAAATAAAAAATAACCATGCAACTTGAACACATACTGAGTCGGGACTGCACCAAGAGTGCAGTCCCTTGTACCAGCAAGAAACGCGCCCTCGAAATCATCAGCGAGCTGGCCGCCGAACGCCTTGGCACCTCCCGTCAGGCGCTGTTTGAATGCTTGCTGGCCCGCGAAAAAATGGGTAGTACCGGGATCGGTGCCGGTATTGCGATCCCCCACGGTCGCATTGACGATGAGTTCCCGCCAACCGCGATCCTGATGACCTTTGCCGATCCTATTCCTTTCGACTCCATCGACAATCAACCGGTTGACCTGCTGTTTGCCTTGCTGGTGCCGGAAAGCGAGTGCAAGCAGCATCTCAAGACCCTTTCTCTGATGGCTTCCAAGCTGGGTGACAAGGCGGTTTGCCGCCAGTTGCGTCAGGCAACCAGCGACGAAGAGCTCTATCAGATCATGACCTCGGCCTGACAGCAGGCCAAGGATGAGACACCCGTTTTGGCGTGAGGGAACAAGATGCAGTTAATCGTGGTAAGTGGACGTTCGGGCTCCGGTAAAACGGTAGCCCTGCGAGTGCTGGAAGATCTGGGTTACTACTGTGTGGACAACCTGCCGGTCAATCTGCTGCCCCAGCTGATTGTCTCGGTGGAGAGCCAGTACGACAAGCTGGCGGTCAGTATTGATGTGCGCAACCTGCCGAGCGATCCGGAGAAACTGGAAAATCTGCTGGCTCAGGTGCGCAATGAGGGGCGGGTAGAGTTCTCCAGCTTCTTCTTCGACGCCGACAACGGCACCCTGCTCAAGCGCTATGGCGAGAGCCGCCGTTTGCACCCCCTCTCACGCAACAAGCTGTCGCTGGATGAGGCGATTCGGGAGGAGACCCACCTGCTGGCGCCCATCTCCTCGACCGCTGACCTGCGCATCGACACCACCTCCCTCAGCATTCACGACCTGAGCGAGCTCATCAAGACCCGGGTACTCGGCAAGAAAGAGAACGAGTTGGTGCTGGTGTTCGAGTCGTTCGGCTTCAAGTACGGCATTCCCAAGGATGCCGACTTCGTGTTCGATGCCCGCTTCCTGCCTAACCCGCACTGGATCCCCGAGCTCAAGCCCTTCACCGGCAAGGATGAGCCGGTCGCCAACTACCTCTCGGCGCAGGCTGACGTGATGCTGTTTACCCAGCAGATCGAGAACATGCTGGCGACCTGGTTGCCCCATCTGGAGCGCAACAATCGCAGCTACCTCACGGTCGGCATCGGTTGCACCGGCGGTCAGCACCGCTCGGTCTTTATTGCAGAGCGGCTGGCCAGTGCATTCAGTTTGCTTGGCAAGAACGTGCAGATCCGCCACCGCACTCTCGACAAGAGTGCCCCCCAATCCTGACGGACCAATAGGACGACCCGATGACTGTTTCCGCCTCGGTTGAAGTGAAAAACAAGCTGGGTATTCATGCCAGACCAGCCATGATGCTGTTCGAGTTGGTGCAGGGCTTCGATGCCCACGTGCTGCTGCGCAATGAAGATGGTGTGGAGGCCGATGCTGACAGCATCATCGGCCTGCTGATGCTGGATTCCGCGCAAGGGCGGCAGGTGGAAGTACAGGTTGAGGGCCCCGAAGAGGTCGAGGCCCTGGCCGCCGTGGTGGAGCTGTTCACCTCCGGCTTCAATGAGGAGTAGTCACTCCTCGTTATATGTTATGAACCGGTACGCACCAGCGCTTTGAAGCTGGCAAAATCGCGACAAGCCAGCAGATTCCTGCTGGCTTTTTCGTTCATCAGTGCCAGAAACAGGTCGTAGAGACCCATCGCCTCCTCGTAGTCGGCCTTGCTGATGGCCAGCACGAAGATGAGCGTCGCGATTTCACCATTCCCCCAGTCAATCCCCTGCGGGGCCAGCACGGTGTAAACCAGAGTGCGGCGCGCCAGAATGATGACGTAGCCGATGGCCAGACCAATCCCCATGCCGGTTGCCAGCGAGGCACCGAAGTTCTCCACCGGATAGACGATGCCGGCCCCCAACAGCAGGGCGGGAACGCCCAGTCCGACCCCGGTCTGGATGGCACCGCCGATATCCAGGATCCCCACCAGGGAGCCCTCGATGATGCGGGCGAACAGGAAGCTGGCACCGAACGCGGCTACCGCGCCGTAGGCACCCGTGTCCATGCCGGCTTTCAGCATGGCGACGAAGGCTACCTCGTTGAAGGCACCAACCCCGTACAGATAGAACATGTGGGTACCGGCAAAGACCCCGGCCGAGAGCAGGCCGACGAAGATGGGGAATGACCAGTCGGCGTACCAGAAGTTGTTTTTCAGTTTCTCATCCATGGTGTGACCCCTTATTTGCCGCTCAGCAGGTTATGGACGTTTTCCAGCCACAGGGGGACACCCATATGGAAGGACTCAATCAGTTTCATGTCAAAGCCGCGGAAGAAGCCGCTCAGCACGAACAGCAGGACGATGGCTGCCATCATCACCTTGGTGACGTGGTTCCAGCCGCTCTCTTCCACGCCCTTGCCGATCAGGATGCCGAGCACCAGACCCGGTACCGCGTTGCCCATGATGAGCTGTGCCAGACCGCCGAAGATGGTGGCCCAGAAACCGGATTTCTTGCCCGCCTCGATGGCAGCGAGCCAGAAGATCACCGGCATGACGGTGTTGACCAGCAGGTTGGCGGCCGGTACCAGCACCTTGACCGCTGTGACCTGTAGAGCTGCAGGAACGGCAGCCGCCGTGCTGTTGAGGAAGGCAACCACGATGGCACCTATGATGCCGCCGGCGATGGCCATCTTTTTCGGGTCGTGCAGAGTGGTGGCGAGATCCCGATTTTTGAACAGCAGTGCCGCCGTGGCCCAATGCGGGATGATGCGGTGATCCACATCCTGGGTGAAGGCGCCTGCCGCCACGGTCGAGGCCCAGGCGTTGAAGAAGAAGCCCAGACCAAACGAGAAGTGGGAAGCGGGATCCCCTTCGCAGGAGTTAAGTTCGCCCAGGGTGCGGAAGGCACCCATGCCCTGTACGGTCGGGGCGTGGAACATCCGCGCCGCGCCGGCCCCCACCCCGACGCCAACCAGGCCGCCAATGATGAGTGACTTGATAAAAATGATTAGAAACATCCAACGTATCCTTCTTGTGGGGTTGTGCCTGCGCAGGCATCACACTTGGGTGAATGTCACCTTGGCGACATCCAGGCTGGTGACCTGAACCTTGATCTCCAGCTGGACGCGGTATTCGCGGCGCTGGCGCGGCAGGAAGAAGAACAGGAACTTCTCCACCCGGACCGACTCCTCGGCTTTGAGCACCTGTACATCGACCGGCTCAATACGCAGCAGTACCTGCTGGTTGTCCTTGAGCAGTGTGGGTTGCACCTGGCTGAGGGCGGAGGCAAACGCCTGCTGGCGGGTCGTCCCCTTGCCGTTGACGATGACCTGGGTGGTGAAGTTCTCTTTCATCAGGCGCGTCCGTGCTTCTTGGCGAAGGCTTCGACCAGCTTCTGGCCCAGCTCTTCCTTGTCCATGAAACCGAAGCCCAGCACCACGCACCCTTCGTTGATGGCGGTGACGCCCTCTTCAACAGAGCGCATGCCGTAGCGGCACTTGTAGCCGTATTTGGTCTGGGCGGTGATCGCCCCTGCGCCGCCGCTGCCGCAGAAGGAGATGCCGAGATCCGCCTGCTCCTTGTTCATCACGTCGCCGAGCTTCATGTCAGCGGCCATGCCGGGGATGATGGTCACGTTGGCCCCGGCAGCTTCCGCGCCTGCGCCCACTTTCTGACCCTTGCCGAGACGGTCTCCGATCACGAGTTTGATGGCTGTCATATCGATTTCTCCTTGAGTTACGGGTTCTGCACCGAGCTGAGTTCGTTTTCTTTGGCGACTTCAAAATGGACGGACAAGAGGTGTGCCTCCTCATAAGCAAGCTGATCCAGCCAGCTGACGACCTGTTCGGCGAGACGCAGTGAGAGGGGGGAGATCTCTTCAAACAGGCTGAGGTCAACCTCCGGCAGGGGCTCGCCGCTGTGGGAGCGCCACACCATGGCTTTGACATGGGAGGCCAGCATCTGCCGTTGCACCTCGTTGGGGATGATGCCCTGTTCGGCCAGCAGGGGATAAATGCGCGCGAGGATATGATCGGTCTGGCGCAGCAACTCCGGGCTGTTCGGGGTCAGGGTCTGGTCGTGAGTCTCTGTTTGCAATGTCTGCTCTCCAAGGCTGGCAGAAGGTATGGAGTTACCCTAAGCCTGCGCGTCGATGTGGAGGAGGCAGTGTTTTTCCGATTCGAAGCGGAAATTCCTGAGGAAATGGCCCCGAAGTGAGCGTTTGGATACTGAAAAGACAAAAAGAGTGCTTATTGGGACCGGTTTTGTGTGATCGGTAGCGCACAAATCGGGGGGCGGGGGCAGGGCAAGCGTTGCGGGAAACTGTGAGTCATCTCACGGTAAGAGACGTTGCCGAGGGGACTGATGTGGAAAAGGGCGGTTTCCCGCCCTTCTCATTAAAAGGAGTGACGCTAGCTGGCCGATGCGGCGCTCGAGCTGGCCGTTCTCTGCTGATAGCGCAGGTCTTCCTCTATGGTGACCACCACTTCCAGCGGCTTGCCGGAGCGGAATACCGAGATGGTCAGCTTGGTGCCGGGGCGGCTCTCGACAATCTTGTCCATGGCGCTGCGTACGCCACTGATGGCCTCTCCGTTGATCTTGAGCAGCACATCCCCTCGCTGCAGGCCGCCTTTGGCCGCCGGTCCGTTGGGATCCAGACTCTCCACCACCAGACCACGCAGGTCGCCGAGGTTCATCATCCGCGCGACTATGGGGTTGATCTCGACACTGGAGATCCCGAGGTAGCCGCGGATCACCCGGCCGTTGGCGATCAGTTCATCCATGATCCGTTTTGCCAGCCGGTAGGGGATGGCGAAGCTGATGCCGTAGCTCTCCTGATTGCCGTTGAGGTGATAGGTGGCGGTGTTGATACCCACCAGATCGCCACGGCCGTTGACCAGCGCGCCACCCGAGTTGCCCTCGTTGATGGCGGCATCGGTCTGCAGCAGATCCTGACGGCCATTGCTGTCGGGCCCCATGCTGGAGAGGCCGGTACGGCCGGTCGCGCTGATGATGCCCTGGGTGATGGTCTGACCGACGTTGTAGGGGTTGCCGATGGCGAGCACCACATCCCCCACTTCTGGCAGTCGCTCCGGATCCTGCGGGATCACTGGCAGGTTGTCTGACTCGATATAGAGCACGGCGAGGTCGGTGAGCTGATCGGTGCCGACCAGCTCGGCGCTGAAGACCCGGCCATCCTGCAACGCGACGATGATCTGGTCGGCATCGGCGATGACATGGTAGTTGGTCAGCACATAGCCGCGCTGATTCATGATGACGCCAGAACCCAGCCCTTGCGGGCGCAGTTCCCCCTGATTGCCCTGATTGGGGGCAAAGCTGCGGGTGTAGATGTTGACGACGGCAGGGCCTGCCCGATGGGCGGCATAGGAGAAACTCAGTTCACGGGCATTGGTGATGATGCCGGGCAGTTGGGCACCACCGCGAAAATGGGGAAACAGCAGCAACAGCAGCGCCGCGACGGTCAATCCAAAACCGACAGACTTGCCCAAGTAACTGACTAAAGGGGGGATTTTCATGTCATTCTCATCCGTACAGGCTGCGCGCAGAGAATAACACTATCGATGGATAAAAATCACCCGCGGTGAAGACCGCGGGTGATGGAGAGAGTGGCGAACAACCCGGGTGTTAGCGGATCACCAGATAGAGCGAGGAGTCGCCACGCTGGATGTTTAGCGCCAGCACGTCAGGCTTGTTCTTGAGCGCCTTGGTCAGCTCGCCCAGGGTGTTGATGCGCAGGCGGTTGACTCCGATGATGATGTCACCCTTCTGCAGGCCGGAAGCGGCTGCCGGAGAGCGAGGATCAATATCGGCCACCGCGACACCGGAGACCGGGTCGGTGGTGGTGCTCAGCTTGGCCCCTTCCAGTGCCGGATGCAGCGCGCTGGCGCGTACTTCGCTGTCATCGGCCTGCTTCAGGGTCACTTTGGCAGTTTGTGACTTGCCATCGCGGATCAGCCCCAGTTCGACCTGCTTGCCAGCGCCCATGGTGGCAATCTTGGCGCGCAGTTCGCCGAAGGAGCGAACCGGTTTGCCATCGATGCTGACGATGATATCGCCGGCCTTGATGCCCGCCTTGTCGGCCGCCGAATCAGGCATGACCTGATTGACGAAGGCACCATCCTTCTTGTTGTAACCGAAGGTTTTGGCGATGTCGGAGGTGAGCTCGGTGCCGGTAATACCCAGCTGGCCGCGACGCACTTCACCGTACTTGACGATCTGCTCGGTCAGGTCCCGCACCATGTTGGAAGGGATGGCAAAGCCGATGCCGATGTTGCCGCCGTTCGGGCCCAGAATCGCGGTGTTGATACCGATCAGCTCGCCACGCAGGTTGAGCAGGGCACCGCCGGAGTTACCGGAGTTGATGGCCGCATCGGTCTGGATGAAGTTCTCCAGATTCTCGATGTTGAGGCCGCTGCGACCCAGCGCGCTGACAATACCGGAGGTGACGGTCTGGCCCAGACCAAACGGGTTGCCGATGGCCAGCGCATAGTCACCCACCCGCAGCTCGTCGGAGTCGGCGAACTTGATCTGTACCAGGTCCTCGGCCTTGATTTGCAGCAGGGCGATGTCGGACTGCTTGTCTTCACCGATCTTCTTGGCCGCATACTCACGACCATCCTTCAGGTTGACCTTGATCTCGTCCGCCTCGTGCACCACATGGGCGTTGGTGATCACGTAACCCTTCTTGGCATCGACGATGACACCGGAGCCGAGCGCCTGGAACGGCTGCTCGCTCACCTGTTCATCGGGCATGTTGGGGCCGAAGAAGAACTTGAACTGTTCCGGCAGACGCTGACGGGTAATTTTTTTGCCAGAAACCGAGATATTGACCACCGCCGGGGTGACCTGTTCGAGAACAGGCGCCAGGCTTGGCATCTCCTGATTTGAACCTAACAGGGAAGGCAGTGCAGCCTGAGCAGGGGCCGCAGACATGGCGATACCGACACTGAGGGCTAGCACACTGAGCATGGAAAGAGGTTTACGCATATGAAAAACAGCTCCCAGAAAAAGTTGCATTGCAATCGTCAAGGTCAGACCACGGGACTGGCCAATTAGTTCCGCGAGGAACTAGTTTGGTTGCTTGAGCAGTCCGGAAGAGGCGCCAGCATAGTCGCGAGGCGGAACGCCCGGCTCTTCTGCCACATTGGCAGGGGCTTCTTCTACCAATGATTCGCGGAACAGCGGTTCCTGCGCCTTGGCCAGGAATTTGCTCTGCTCGGCCATGTGGCGATAGAGGGTTTGATACTGCTCGGCCAGTTGCTCCATCAGGGCGGCACTGTCGGCGAAGTGGGTGTTGATCTGGCCCTGATAACTTTCGAGCTCCTTGTGGGCCTTCTTCAGTTCCTGTTCGAGACGGCCAGCATCGCGGCTACGCACCGAAAAACGGCCGAGAACGATACCGATAATCAAGGCCGCGGCAGCCAGCAGGATCCCAGTTAACAGACTCATAGATGCTCCTTGTTACAGCTAAAACAGAGTGGGTTTATGCGGTCGTCATAACCGCCATGCCTTGATGGCACTATACCGTGCGTCCTGAGGCCGTGATACCATTTTGTCCTCGATTCAGGGACTTGGAGAGGCGCTCAAGGATGACACCGCAGCAAAAATACCAGCAGGATCTGCTGCGCCCCGGCTTTGTGGCCGACCCCGCGCAGGGGATGGCCATTAGCAGGCTGGAGCGACTGTATCAGGATTTGCTACGGCGCCCGACTCCGACCAGATATCGAGGGCTGCTGGGTTGGCTGCAAAAGCCCAAGCCGCCGGAGCCCGTCCTCGGTATCTATATGTGGGGCGGAGTGGGCCGAGGCAAGACCTGGCTGATGGATACTTTTTTCGACAGCCTGCCGGGGACGCGCAAGATGCGCAGCCATTTCCACCGCTTCATGCACCGCATTCACGATGAACTGCAGGGGTTGAGCGGGCAGTCCGATCCCCTCAAGCTGGTGGCCAGCAAGCTTGCCAGCGAGACAGACATCATCTGTTTCGACGAATTTTTTGTCTCCGACATCACCGACGCCATGTTGCTGGGCACGCTGTTTCAGGAGCTGTTTGGTCACGGTGTTGTGCTGGTCGCCACTTCAAATATTCCGCCGCAGGATCTTTATCGCAACGGGCTGCAGCGAGCCCGTTTTCTGCCAGCTATCGAGCTAATCGAGCGTTATTGCGAGGTACTTAACGTAGATGGCGGTATCGACTATCGTCTGCGTACGCTGGAACAAGCCGAGATTTATCACTGCCCGCTGGATTTGCAGGCAAAAGCCAATCTTGACCACTATTTTCAGCAATTAAGCGGTGGGCACACGGCTTGCGAGGGGGCGTTTGAGGTCAATCATCGTCAGCTGGCGTCGCTCGGGGTGGGGGAAGGGGTGCTCTATATGGAATTTGAGCAACTTTGTTGTACTCCCCGCTCCCAGAACGACTATATCGAGCTGGCCAGGCTGTTCCATACCGTTCTGCTGGCCAATGTGCAACCAATGGGCACAGGCACAGATGACGCGGCTCGCCGCTTCATTGCCATGGTTGATGAGTTCTACGAACGGCACGTCAAACTCATCATGTCGGCGGCGGTTCCCATGACAGAACTCTACGGCGAAGGGCTGCTGAATTTCGAATTCAAACGCTGTCTTTCGCGGCTTCAGGAAATGCAATCGCACGAATACCTTGCCAGAGTGCACCTTCCTTAGTCACAATACCGCGCCTGCCAGTCGGATGGGCATCTGCGGCAGGTAGGGCCGGGCGACATTTGCTGGTTTCATGGCAGTGAAATTAGCAGGTGATATTTAAGGCAACTTCACTTATAATCGCCCGGCCCACGTTACAGCTGTCGATAAGACAGCAACACTTTAAGCTTTACTTGTATTCGAAGGGGTACAGGTAGGCCATCGTTTGTTGTTTGTGGGAGAGCCCCCATAAGCAATTGGGTCTGTAACAGGTAATTGGGTTTAACTTAATGAAAACTTTCGTTGCCAAGCCAGAAACCGTAAAACGTGACTGGTACATTGTGGACGCAGAAGGTAAAACTCTGGGTCGTATCGCAACCGAGATCGCTGCTCGTCTGCGTGGTAAGCACAAAGCTGAGTACACTCCGCACGTTGACACCGGTGATTACATCATCGTTGTAAACGCTGAGAAGGTACACGTAACCGGTAAGAAATTTACCGACAAAATGTACCACGCTCACTCCGGTTTCCCGGGTGGTATCAAGTCAATCAGCTTCGACAAGCTGATTCAGCGTAAACCGGAAATGGTAATCGAAGCAGCCGTCAAAGGCATGCTGCCGAAAGGTCCTCTGGGCCGTGCCATGTTCCGTAAACTGAAAGTTTACGCAGGCGCCGAGCATGCTCATGCTGCTCAGCAACCTCAAGTACTGGATATCTAATCGGGAACTGGCAACATGGCAGAAAATCAATACTACGGTACCGGCCGTCGCAAAAGCTCCACTGCTCGCGTATTTATCAAAGCGGGTAGCGGCAAGATCGTAATCAACCAGCGCTCCCTGGAGCAGTACTTCGGCCGTCCGACTGCCCGCATGGTAGTTCGTCAGCCGCTGGAACTGGTTGAGATGACCGAGAAACTGGACCTGTACATCACCGTTAACGGTGGTGGCATCTCCGGTCAAGCTGGTGCGATCCGCCACGGTATCACTCGTGCTCTGATGCAGTACGACGAAACCCTGCGTTCCGAACTGCGTAAAGCTGGCTTTGTTACTCGTGATGCCCGTAAGGTTGAGCGTAAGAAAGTTGGTCTGCACAAAGCTCGTAAGCGTCCGCAGTACTCCAAGCGTTAATTCGCTTTTGGTACTCACTCTTTCGAGTGTCAAAAAAGCCTGGCAACCGCCAGGCTTTTTTTATTGGTAATATTACCGACATCAATGCTAACCACGCGTCACAAAAGACAAAAAATTGTTTCTTTATTGTTTTCATTGCTCACCGCTCTTTCTTGTCAAGTTGTTATCTTTTCTTTAAAATTTCCCCTGTTTTCTGTGGCAATTGTAAATCCAGCTTCCGCCGCTGTTGTCACGGGAAAAATGGGGAACAGGGACACTATAAGAATGTGCGGAGTCCACATGGGAGAGTTTTTGGATGAGCAATGCGCCAGTTGATACCGGTCGCCGCAGATTTCTTACCTGGTCAACGGTTGCCGTTGGTGGGGTAGGAGCTGCGTTTACCGCAGTGCCGTTTATAAAGTCATGGAATCCGAGCGCCAAGGCCAAAGCAGCCGGTGCGCCGGTTGAAGTCGATATCAGCAAGTTGGAACCGGGTCAGCTCATCCGTGTCGAGTGGCGAGGCAAGCCTGTCTGGGTGGTGAAACGCACCAAACAGACGCTGGATGCCTTGGCCGCGCATGATGACAAGCTGCGGGATCCCTCATCTGAAGAGCCGCAGCAGCCTGACTATGCCCATAACGGGTACAGATCGATCAAGCCCGAAATTTTTGTCGCGGTCGGTATTTGCACCCACTTGGGGTGTTCACCTTCCTATCTGCCTGACAGCTTTGGCGAGCAGGTGCAGGGCGTTACGTCCGGCTTCTTCTGCCCGTGTCATGGCTCCAAGTTCGACATGGCCGGCCGTGTGTTCCAGGGGGTGCCTGCACCGCTGAACCTGGTCATTCCGCCCTATCAATTCATTAATGACACCACCATCCAGGTCGGTGCCGATGGCAAGGAGGCCTGACCATGTTGAGTAAACTGATGGGCTGGATCGATTATCGATTCCCGCTCACGGCCATGTACAACGACCACATGGCCAAGTATCCGGCACCGAAGAACCTGAACTTCTGGTACTTCTTCGGCTCGCTGGCCATGCTGGTGCTGGTCAACCAGATCATCACCGGTATCTGGCTGACCATGAACTACAACCCCTCCGCGGAAGGTGCGTTTGCCTCCGTGGAGTACATCATGCGCGATGTGGAGTACGGCTGGCTGCTGCGTTACATGCACTCAACCGGTGCGTCTGCATTCTTCATCGTGGTCTACATGCACATGTTCCGCGGCATGATCTATGGCTCTTATCAGAAGCCTCGTGAACTGCTGTGGATCTTCGGCATGCTGATCTTCCTGGTGCTGATGGCGGAAGCCTTTATGGGTTACTTGTTGCCCTGGGGCCAGATGTCATTCTGGGGTGCCCAGGTCATCATCTCGCTGTTTGGCGCCATTCCGGTCATCGGTGACGATCTGACCCTGTGGATCCGCGGTGACTACGTCATCTCCGGTGCGACCCTTAACCGCTTCTTCGCGCTGCACGTCATCGCGTTGCCGCTGGTGCTGGTAATGCTGGTTGCCATGCACATTCTGGCGCTGCACGAAGTGGGATCCAACAACCCGGACGGTATCGACATCAAGAAGCACAAGGACGAGAACGGCTGGCCGCTGGATGCGGTGGCGTTCCACCCTTACTTCACCGTCAAGGATATGATCGGTGTGGCAGGCTTCCTGTTCTTCTTCTGCGCCATCATTTTCTTCAAGCCGGATATGTGGGGTTACTTCCTCGAGAAGCCGAACTTTGAAGTGGCCAACGGTCTGAAAACTCCGGAGCACATTGCGCCTGTGTGGTACTTCACGCCGTTTTACGCCATTTTGCGGGCGGTGCCGGACAAGCTGCTTGGCGTCATCATGATGGGTCTCTCCATCGTGGTGCTGTTCCTGCTGCCGTGGCTGGATCGCTGCAAGGTGCGCTCGGTGCGTTATCGCAGCATGCTGCACAAGCTGAACATTGCCCAGTTTGTGGTCTGCTTCATCATCCTGGGGGTGTTGGGGGTGCTGCCATCGACGCCGACGTTGACGCTGGTTGCCCAGATCTGTTCACTGGGATATTTCGGGTTCTTCGTCCTGCTGTTCTTCTATAGCAAGAATGAAAGCACCAAGCCGCTGCCGGAGAGGGTGACATTTAAATGAAAAGAATAATATTTGCAGTGCTGACCCTGCTGCCATCTCTGGTATTTGCAAGTGGCGGAGCTGTTCATCTGGACAAAGCCAATTACGATCTGAGTGACAAGGCATCGCTGCAACGCGGCGCCGCCACCTTCATGAACTATTGCGCCGGATGCCACTCTACCCAGTATCAGCGTTATAACCGGGTCGCAGAAGATCTCGGGATCCCCGAAGATTTGATGAAAGAGAACCTGATTTTCACCGGCGCAAAGGTCGGTGACCTGATGAAGAGCGCCATGTCAGAGAAGGATGCCGCCAAGTGGTTTGGTGCGCCGCCCCCCGATCTGACTCTGGTTGCCCGGGTGCGCGGTGCAGACTGGATCTACACCTATCTGCGTTCCTTCTACGTGGATGAGACCCGTCCGTTCGGGGTGAACAACGCCGTGTTCCCATCCGTGGGCATGCCCCATGTGCTGGAGCCGTTGCAGGGAACCCCCCGTGCCGAATTCGCTACTCACACGGTCGACGGAGTGGAAACCCAGCAGGTTGTCAGCATCAAATCTGACGGTAATGGTGAAATGGATGACGAAGAGTATGATCAGACGGTACTGGATCTGGTAAACTTCTTGGTCTACTCGGCTGAACCGGTACAACAGGAGCGTGAACGCATGGGCTTCTGGGTGCTTGGTTTCATCGTGATCTTCTTCATCTTCACTGTGCTGTTGAAGAAGGAATTCTGGCGCGACGTTCACTAAGCGACCAGATCCGGGTAATATAATGCACGGCAATGAAGACCAAGATGCTTCATTGCCGTTTCTGCTTTTTAATGACGGGAGGGTTCAATGGCTGTAGCTGCCAATAAGCGTTCGGTAATGACGCTGTTTTCCGGTGCCAACGATATGTTCAGCCATCAGGTGCGTATTGTCTTGGCGGAGAAGGGTGTTAGCGTGGATATCTGCCAGGTTGATCCAGCCAATCTGCCGGATGAGCTGGCCGAGCTGAACCCGTACAACTCTGTACCGACCCTGGTTGATCGTGAGCTGGCACTCTACACCTCGCGCATCATCATGGAGTATCTGGACGAACGCTTCCCGCATCCGCCCCTGATGCCTGTTTATCCGGTTGCCCGTGGTAACAGCCGTCTGATGATGCACCGCATCGAGCTGGACTGGTACTCCCTGGCCGACAAGATCATGGCCGGTACCGATGCTGAAGCGGCACGCAACGAACTGCGTGACAACCTGCTGGCCATCGCGCCGATCTTCGGTGAAATGCCCTATTTCATGAGCGAAGAGTTCGGTCTGGTGGATTGCTACATGGCACCGCTGCTGTGGCGTCTGCCGAGCCTTGGCATCGACCTGACCGGTCGTGGTGCCAAAGAGCTGAAGGCCTACATGGTTCGTCTGTTCGAGCGTGAGTCCTTCCAGGCTTCTCTGACCGAAGCCGAACGCGAGATCCGTGCTGGCGTATGAGCATGGAACCGACAATGACGCCGAGTCGCCCGTACTTGTTACGGGCGTTCTTTGACTGGTTGCTGGACAACGATCTGACCCCTCATCTGGTGGTCAACGTCAACATTCCCCATGTGATGGTGCCGATGCAGTTTGCTCAGGACGGGCAAATTGTACTGAATATCGCGCCCCGAGCCGTGATGCAATTTCACATGGATAACGAGGCTATCAGCTTCAGTGCCCGCTTTGGCGGGGTCTCCCAGCAGGTTTACATCCCGATGGCGGCCGTACTGGCTATTCATGCCCGGGAGAACGGCGTGGGCACCATGTTCCCGCCCGAGCCGGGTTACGATATCTGGCTGGAGCAGGCCGAAGCGCCGGTGGAGCCTGAGCCGGAACCGCCGCGTCCAAGCGGTCGTCCGACCCTGAAGGTGATCAAATAAAAAACGCAGCCGATTGGCTGCGTTTTTTTATGTGCGGTCGAGCTTAGTTCTGGGCGAACTCGAAGGCCTTGATCACGCGCTTCACGCCGGTGACATGGCGGGCGATGTTGACTGCCTGCTCTCCCTCCTGGCGAGTCACCAGACCAATCAGGAACACCTCGCCGTTCTCGGTGACCACCTTGACCTTGGTGCTGTCGAAGTTCTTGGTGCCGAACATATCGGCTTTCACCTTGGAGGTGATCCAGGAGTCATTGCTGCGGGTGGTGAAACTGGCAGGTTGGC
>NZ_JBFODN010000265.1:0-23493 GCF_040908345.1 Aeromonas sp. R3-1 | reverse complement strand
TACGGCCCAACTATCCCCGAACACACCCCCAGCGGTCAGCTGTTTCTTGTTACCCCCCGCCCCGGCACTATCTCCCCCTGGTCTTCCAAAGCAACCGACATCGCCCACAACTGCGGCCTGAAACAGGTCAAGCGGCTGGAGCGTGGTATTGCCTATTACCTGACCATCAAGGGGCAGGGTGAGCTGAGTGCCGCCCAGCGCAGCGCCATTGCCGCCGTGCTCCATGATCGGATGATGGAAGTGGTGTTTGCCGACATGGACGCGGCGAGCGCCCTGTTTGCTCACCACGAGCCGCGCCCCTTCACCCAGGTGGATGTGCTGGGCGGTGGTCGCGCAGCCCTGGCCGAAGCCAACGTGGCGCTCGGTCTGGCGCTGGCCGACGACGAAATCGACTATCTGGTGGAGAACTTCACCAAGTTGGGTCGCAACCCCAACGACATCGAGCTCTACATGTTCGCCCAGGCGAACTCCGAGCACTGCCGTCACAAGATCTTCAATGCCGACTGGACCATCGATGGCGAACAGCAGCCCAAGTCGCTGTTCAAGATGATCAAGAACACCTTCGAGCAGACGCCGGATCATGTCCTCTCTGCCTATAAAGACAACGCCGCCGTGATGGAAGGGAGCCAGGGTGGCCGCTTCTTCCCGAGCCCGGCCAACGGCGAATACCAGTATCACCAGGAACAGGTCGACATCCTGATGAAGGTGGAGACCCACAACCACCCGACCGCCATCTCCCCGTTCCCGGGGGCAGCCACCGGCTCCGGCGGCGAAATCCGCGACGAGGGAGCCACCGGTCGCGGTGCCAAGCCCAAGGCGGGTCTGGTCGGTTTCTCCGTCTCCAACCTGCGCATTCCAGGCTTCGAGCAGCCCTGGGAGCAGGATTTCGGCAAGCCGAGCCGTATCGTCAGTGCCTTCGACATCATGCAGGAGGGGCCGCTCGGCGGCGCCGCGTTTAACAACGAGTTCGGCCGTCCGGCCATTCTCGGCTACTTCCGTACCTTCGAAGAGGAGGTGCCGAGCCACAACGGCGTCGAGGTGCGTGGCTACCACAAGCCCATCATGCTGGCAGGCGGCATCGGCAACATCCGCACCGAACATGTCCAGAAAGGGGAGATACCGGTCGGCGCGGCGCTTATCGTGCTGGGCGGCCCGGCGATGAACATCGGTCTGGGCGGTGGTGCCGCATCCTCCATGGCCTCCGGCCAGTCAGCCGAAGATCTCGACTTTGCCTCGGTGCAGCGTGATAACCCCGAGATGGAGCGCCGTTGCCAGGAGGTGATCGATCGCTGCTGGCAGCTGGGTGACGACAACCCTATCGTCTTTATCCACGATGTGGGGGCGGGCGGTCTCTCCAACGCCATGCCGGAGTTGGTCAACGACGGTGAGCGCGGTGGTCGTTTCGATCTGCGCGCCATCCAGAGCGACGAGCCGGGCATGAGCCCGCTGGAAATCTGGTGCAACGAATCCCAGGAGCGTTACGTGCTGGCGGTAGCGCAGGACAAGCTGCCGCTGTTCAAGGCCCTGTGCGAGCGCGAGCGCGCCCCTTATGCCGTGATCGGCACCGCGACCGAAGAGAAGCATCTGACCCTCTCTGACAGCCACTTTGACAATCAGCCCATCGATCTGCCGCTGGACGTGCTGCTGGGCAAGGCGCCCAAGATGCACCGTGACGTGGTGAGCCTCCCAGCACAGGGCAAAGCGCTCCAGCTCGATGGCATCACTTTGAGTGACGCGGCCGAGCGGGTTCTGCGTCTGCCGACCGTGGCGGAGAAGTCCTTCCTTATCACCATCGGCGATCGCAGCGTGACCGGTCTGGTCAATCGCGACCAGATGGTTGGCCCCTGGCAGATCCCGGTGGCCGATTGCGCCGTCACCGCTGCCACCTACGACAGCTATCACGGCGAAGCCATGTCCATGGGCGAGCGTACCCCGGTGGCGCTGCTCTCCCACGCCGCCTCCGCTCGCATGGCGGTAGCGGAAGCGCTCACCAACCTGGCACCGGCCCACATCGGTTCCCTCAAGCGGGTCAAGCTCTCCGCCAACTGGATGGCCGCTGCCGGTCACCCGGGTGAAGATGCCGGTCTCTATGAGGCGGTCAAAGCGGTAGGTGAGGAGCTCTGCCCGGCCCTTGGCATCACCATTCCGGTGGGCAAGGACTCCATGTCCATGAAGACCCGCTGGCAGCAGGATGGCAAGGAGCACAGCGTCACCTCGCCGCTCTCCCTGCTCATCTCCGCTTTTGCCCGGGTCGAGGATGTGCGCAACACGGTTACTCCGCAACTGCGTACCGATCTCGGTGAAACCGACCTTATCCTCATCGACCTTGGCAATGGCAAGCAGCGCCTCGGCGCCTCGGCGCTGGCGCAGGTCTATCGCCAGCTGGGTGACAAGGCGCCGGATCTCGACAATCCGGTCCAGCTCAAGGGCTTCTTCAACGCCATTCAGGCGCTGGTGGCCGATCGCAAACTGATCGCCTACCACGACCGCTCCGACGGTGGCCTGTTCGTCACCCTGACCGAAATGGCGTTTGCCGGCCACTGCGGCCTCGACATCCAGCTCGATCGCATCGGCGGCGAGCTGCTGCCGGCGCTGTTCAACGAAGAGCTGGGCGCCGTCATTCAGGTGCGTCGTGAAGATAAAGAGGCGGTGATGACTCTGCTGGCCGGTCACGGTCTGGCAGCCTGCTCCCATGTGCTCGGTACCGTGCGCGAAGGGGATCTCATCACCTTGCAGCGGGGCGGTCAGGAGGTCTATCGTGCCAGCCGTACCGCTCTTCGCACCATCTGGGGCGAGACCAGCTGGCAGATGCAGCGCCTGCGCGACAACCCGGCGTGCGCCGACAGTGAGCACGCGGCCCGTCAGGACGCCACCGATCCGGGTCTGCATGCCAAGCTGACTTACAACCCGTCCGAGGATGTGGCTGCTCCCTATATCGCCCGTGGGGTATCCCCCCGTCTGGCGGTGCTGCGCGAGCAGGGAGTCAACTCCCATGTGGAGATGGCGGCGGCGTTCGATCGTGCCGGTTTCGCGGCAGTGGACGTGCACATGAGCGACATTCTCTCCGGTCGCATCAAGCTGGAGGAGTTCCAGACCCTGGTGGCCTGTGGCGGTTTCTCCTACGGTGACGTGCTGGGGGCGGGGGAAGGCTGGGCCAAGTCCATCCTGTTCAATGACAACGCCCGCGAGCAGTTCCAGCGCTTCTTCGAGCGTGGCGATACCCTCTCTCTGGGTGTCTGCAACGGTTGCCAGATGATGTCCAACCTGCGAGAACTCATCCCGGGTGCCGATCTCTGGCCGCGCTTTGTGCGCAACCGCTCCGAGCGCTTCGAGGCCCGCTTCAGTCTGGTTGAGGTGCAGGAGTCCCCATCGGCCTTCTTCGCCGGCATGGCAGGCTCCGTGATGCCCATTGCCGTTTCCCACGGGGAAGGGCGTGTCGAGGTGCGCGATGCCGCTCACCTGAACGCACTGCAGCAGAGCGGTCTGGTAGGGCTGCGCTTTGTCGATAACCGCGGCAGCGTGACCGAGCAGTACCCGGCCAACCCGAATGGCTCACCGAACGGTATCACCGCGGTGACCACGCAAGATGGCCGAGCTACCATCATGATGCCGCATCCGGAGCGGGTGTTCCGCACCGTGGCCAACTCCTGGCACCCCGACAACTGGGGCGAGGACGGCGCCTGGATGCGGATGTTCCGCAACGCCCGGGTTCGTCTGGGTTAATAGAGGCAGCACCAGCGCATAAAAACAGAAACCGGCCAATTGGCCGGTTTTTTTATCCGTGTCGTTACGGCTTGCCGAGCGGTTGGGGGATAAAGTCTCCCCGGTCGAGGATCCGCAGACAGGCATCCACCACATCCTCATCGAGCTGATGGCCGCGCATCTGGATGATCTGCTCCCTGGCCTGGGGAATGCCGAGGGCGGCGCGATAGGGGCGATCCGAGGACATGGATTCGACGATATCGGCGACGGTGAGGATGCGGGCCTCCAGCAGGATCTCATCCCCCTTGAGCCCCTGCGGATAGCCGGAGCCATCGAGATACTCGTGGTGCTGGTGGATCATCCGGGCGATGGGCCAGGGGAAGTCGATATCCTTGAGCACCAGATAGCCGATGGCGGGGTGTTCCTTGACCAGCGCGAACTCCAGTGGCGTGAGGCGTTCCGGTTTGGTGAGAATTTCAGCCGGTACCTGGATCTTGCCGATATCGTGCACCATGGCGCCCAGATAGATCCCCCGCAGCCGCTTCTCTTCCAGCCTGAGCTCCCGGCCGATGGCTTGGGCCAGCTTGGCCACATGTTTCTGATGGCCAGCGGTATAGGGATCGCGCTGCTCCAGCACGGCGGCGATGGCACCCAGCGCATCTTCCAGTGCCAGCTCCAGCTGGCGGGCATGGAAGATCTTCTCCTGTTGCGAGCGCAGATAAGCCTGCTGGGTATGGCGCGCCTGCAGGCCATAGGTGAGGTAGTCGGTCAGCTGGATGAAGAGCTGCTCCTCCTCCTGGCTGAACAACCGCGGCTGGTCGCTGTGAATGATCAGCGCACCGGCCTGATCCTCCTGCAGTGGCAAGGGGATAAGCAGGCGGGAGCGCAACGGGTGGCGGCCGGTATGGGGCCGCTCGTGGAAGATCACCTGATTGAGGCGCCGCTGGTGGAGGATGGCCTGGGTGAGGGCCTCATCGTTCAACCACAGCGTTTGTTCCGAGGCATCGGCACTGCCTGCCTGCGCCACGATCCTCGGCGGGTGGGCGAGTTCGGGCTGGCCTTGCAGCACTGCCACCAGCGGAAAACGGTCATCGACGGCGATGGCATCGCAGATATCCTGCAGCAGTTGCGGCTCATCGCCCGGTTTGAGCAGGGCGTGGTGGGCGCGGCTGATCGCCTGCTGGGTCCAGCTGTACTGTTGCAGTTTCTCCTGCTGCCACTTCTGCTCGGTAATGTCTTCGAAGAAGACGCCGACCCCCACGATACTCCCCGCCTCATCACGCAGGGGAAACTTGGTGGTGCTGAGCCAGCGGGCTTCTCCCCCCTTCAGATAGGGCTCTTCGATGTGCTGGTGTATCCCCTCGCGCATGACTCGGGTGTCATCCTCCCGATAGCGCTGTACCAGTTCGGGGGGAAAAAAGTCGCAGTCATTCTTGCCCACCAGTGCCTCTGGTGAGAGGGCGAGATCCGCCGCCAGCAGGCGGTTGCCAGCGATGTAGCTGAAGCGGGTGTCTTTGAGCAGCACCCGATAGGGAAGCTGATCCATCACCTGGGTCAGCAACAGCGCCGAGGAGGGGAGCGCATCGGTCAGTGGGTGGGGGAGTGTACAGGAGGTGAGGAGTTCGGACATCTTATCCCGCCTTGTCTGCAAGTTGACTGATGGGAGGGCCGAAGTGGTAGCCGGTCTGCCAGAGTACGATACAGCTGTTGACCACTTTTTCATCGTAACGGATCCCGGCATAGCGGGTCAGTTCGGCAAAGGCGTCACTCAGGGGCATGGCCCGGCGGAACGGGCGATGGGAGGTCATGGCGATCAGCGAATCGGCCACCCGGATAATGCGCGCCTCCAGGGTAATGGCGTTGCCCGCCAGTCCCTGCGGATAGCCGCTGCCATCGAGGTTTTCGTGGTGCTGCAGCACTATGGTGGCGATGGGCCAGGGGAAGTCGATCTGTTTGAGAATATCGTGGCCGGCCTGGGGGTGCTGCTTGATCAGCTCGAACTCCACCGGCCGCAATTCACGTGGGCGGGTGATGATCTCGGTGGGGATCTGCAGCAGGCCGATATTGTGCACCATGGCCGCCAGTCCCAGCGCATCCAGCCGCTCTTGCCGCAGTTGCATGGCCTGCCCGATGGCCAGTGCCAAATCGCGCACCCTCAGCTCATGGCCCGCACTGTTGCGATCCTTGTGGCTGATGGCGCTGGCGAGGGCACTGATGGTCTGGAACAGCAGATCACGCTGGTGACGCTCGCTCTCCTTGAGGCGGGTGATGTCGACCAGGGTGCCGATGATGCCGGCAACCATCCCCTGATGGTCATAGAAGAGATCCTTGAAACAGATGACCTGATAGCGCATGCCATTGCGATCATGCAACTGCTGTTCGATGCACTGGGGCTGGCGACTTCGCAGCAACTCGGCTTCCCGCATGCTGTAGGCCTCGGCAAGCCCGACTGGCAGCAGCTCCTCGACCCGTCGACCCAGCAGCGCCTCCTTGCCGATGCCGATCACCTGAATGAAGGCCTGGTTGCAGCCCAGAAACCGCCCTTCGATATCTTTGTAGAACACAGGGATCGGGATGGCCTTGAGCAGGGATTCGTTGAAGTGTTTCAGATCCTTCAGTTCGGCCTGCTGACGCAGGGCGAGCAGCTCGCTGTCCTTGCAGAGGGAAATGGCGCGGGCCAGGTTGCCGAGCACCGGGCTGAACAGATGGCAGACCGGTACGATCTGCTGATGTGGCTGGGGGGCGAGCAGCAAGATGAGATAACCCCCTTCAACCTTGAGCCGATAGGCAAACTGGTAGGGGCGGCTGCCCGGCAGGGGGAGCGTCTGTTGCAGCAGGCAGTGCTCCTCCTCGCTGACCCACCTAGGCAGGGCCAGGGTGGTGCCGGTGTGCTGGCGAAGCTGCTCGTCGCCGATCACCTTGAGCAGCTTGTATCCCTCCCGTTGTTGCTGCAATACCGCACCAACCGGCGTGGCGCAGTGATGCATAAAACGTTGCAGTACCTTGGTGAGCAGCGCATCCAGCGTCACTTCACGCCCGATGCAGAGCGCCAGATCGCAGACGATGGCCATGGCGTGGTCGTTGTTCATATCAATGCCCCGTTACAGAGAATGGCGCCGTTATGAAATTGGGGGTAATCCCCGTGGCGCACGCTGCCAATTTCGCCAAGGGAGAGGGCTCCTGCCAGATCGCCGGCCCCCGAGTGGGTCAGCAGGGTGTGCAGCTCGGTCACTGTCTGCTGGTCGAAATGCAGCTGGCGTCCCGCGCAGTAGTAGACCTCCAGCAAGTGTGCCCGGGTGAGGGTTTGTTGCTGGTTAAGGCGCCTGGCCAGTGAGCAGGCATGTTCGGTGGCACTCTCTGGCGCCTTCAGCAGGGTGAGGATGCTGTGCTCCGCGACCTCGCCGGCGCAGAGCAGGGCGCCGTCATCGTTTGCCTCGACGGGGATCCTGACAATCACATCCCCGTTGGCCCGCAGCAGGCCCAGTGGCATGTGCACCACGAAATGGTAGAGCTCCTCGCGCACCATAGTGTGCTGGAATTGCTGGCTGATCAGCCCCTGATATTTTTGAAAGGCCGGTTGCCAGTCGATGTAGGCAATTTTGTTCGCTTCACTGCTGGTGGCCAGCATCGGTTGGGCCGAGAGTTGGTAACCATGTTCCAGAAAGGGAAAGCTGTTGCTGGGCAGCAGCGTGCAGGTGACCCCGTAGGCAAGTTGCCGTTGATTGTCGAACAGGCAGGCAAGAGGGGTGAAGCTGCCGCTGCCTGCGTTGGCGCCGGCATAGTTGACGCGATTGGCCAGCTGCAGATAAAGCGCATCCAGAATGGAGGCGATATTGGGAATGAGGTTGTCGAAGGTCAGAAACAGGGTTGGTGGCGGCGAAGGGGTTGGCCAGGTGGCCAGCATGCTTTCCACCTGTTCCGCAATCAGGTGGGCAAGGGATGCTGCGCTGGCCTGCGGTGTCAGGGGCAGCAGTGTGGCGTGATAGGGGTTGGCTCTGGGCAGTAGCCAGGCCCCTTGCGGCAACAATCCTTGCGCACCGATCAGCTGGGGGAAGATGGCGCCATCCAGGGCGATGTTGAAGTCGCGGCACAACTGCTGCAACAGGGGGACCTGAGCGCAATCCTGTTCGGCCAGCAGTATGGTCAGCTTGCCTCCTTGCAAGGGTGCCAGCGTGGCAGCCAGTTCTGTCGGGTTAAATTGGCAAACGTAGTGTTGCTTCATCAATCTGAACTCCATTCCAGAATATAACCAATATATCAATAAGGAATTCAAGAGGGTATGAGGATCTCGCCCGGTTCTGGTTGTATGGCAAAAACCATGATGGGCATCACCCTCGCTGATTGATCTGTCATTTGCTGGCTCGCGGAGTGCGCGATGCTGTCGGACCGGAAATAGAAAACCGGCAGCCAAGGCTGCCGGTTTTGCGGGTAATGAGGGGTAGCGACGGTAAAGGTTACTGCAATACCACGTGCTGGAACCCTTGTACCAGGCTGATGACCGGCTGGGGATAGAGCCCCAGCAACACCACCAGCACGGCAGAGAGCAGCACTACCACACCACCGGAGGAGAGAGCCCAGTCGGCGCAGGCATCGCGCTGCTGCATACCCGGTTCACGCAGATAGAGGGTCACCATCACCTTGAGGTAGTAGTAGAGACCCAGTGCGCTGCCGAGCACGATGGCACCGGAGAGCCACCAGAGCTGGGCTTCGACCGTCACCCCGATAAGGTAGAACTTGCCGATAAAGCCGAGGGTCATCGGGATGCCCGCGAGTGACAACATCATCACCGTCAGTACGGCAGTCAGATAGGGGCGCTTCCAGAACAGGCCGCGATAGCTGTGCAGGGAGTCTGCATCCTTGCCGCGATAGGGGCTCGACATCATGCTCACCACCCCAAAGGCACCCAGGCTGGTGAACAGATACATCAGCAGGTAGACCCCGGCTGCTTCCACCGGCATCTGGCCGAATCGGCTCGCCACGATCACCGCCAGCAGGTAACCGAAGTGGGAGATGGAGGAGTAACCCAGCATCCGTTTGACGTTGGTCTGCACCAGGGCCAGCAGGTTGCCGACCATGATGGAGATGACCGCCATGGCTGCCAGCAGCCAGTGGATCATGGGATCGCTCGCCGCTGGTACCGCCAGATAGAAGCGCAGCAGCACGGCAAAGACCGCCACCTTGCTGACGGTGGCGAGGAAGGTGGCGACCGGTGCCGGGGCACCTTCGTAGACATCCGGGGTCCAGAGATGGAAGGGGGCCAGGGAGAGTTTAAAGGCAAAGCCGACCAGCATTAACCCCAAACCGCCCATCAGCAGCGGATGGTGAGCCGGGCTCTCGGCCAGGGTCTGCCCCAGGGCTGCAAAGCTCAGGCTGCCTGCCTGCGCATAGAGCAGCGCCATGCCAAACAACAGGAAGGCGGTGGCGGCGGCAGAGAGCACCATGTATTTCACCGCGGCTTCCAGCGAGTGGCGCTCGCGGTAGGCGTAACCCACCAGACCGAACATCGGCAGGGTCAGCATTTCGATCCCGATAAAGAGAGAGGCGAGGTGACGGGAGCAGGCCAGCACCAGACCACCAGCGGTGGCGATCAGCAGCAGCAGGAAGAACTCCTCCCGGTTGTCCGGGTAGGCTTTCAGCCACGATTGACCGAAAGTGCAGGTGGCCAGGGCGCCGATGAGCACCAGTCCCATGTAGAAGACGGCGTAACTGTCCACTTGCAGCAGCGGGGTGACCCCCTGATCCCCTTGCGCCATCACGATGGGCAGCGAGAACAGAGCAAGGTTGAGGCCAACAATGGTCACGGTAAAGGCGGTAGTGACACAGCGGCGCCAGGCGATGGCCAGCATCAGGGCCGCCATGGCCCCGGTGGTCAACAGCAGGGGAAGCAGTGCCAGCAGTTGGGAAGCGGAGAAAGTCATTGCAGGGCTCCAGCAGTCGGCAGCAGATACCAGTGCAGCACGTTGATAAGGCTGCTGCTGGCGGTGTCAATCACGGGTTGGGGATAGAGGCCAAGCAGAACCAGCAGGCCCGCGATCACCATCATCATGGTCAGCTCGCGGCGATCCAGTCCCTTGAGCATGCTCTCATCCTTGGCCGGGCCAAAGCAGGCGCGCTGCAACATGATGAGGGAGTAGACCGAGGCCAGCACCAGACCGAAGGTGGCGACTGCCGTGATGACAGGGGCAATCTGGAAGCTGCCGACCAGGATCAGGAACTCGCCGACAAAGTTGCCGGTGCCCGGCATGCCAAGTGACGCCACCGAGAAGAAGAGCATCACACCGGGCAGATAGCGCAGGCGTCCCCACAGGCCGCCCATCTGGCGCAGATCCCGGGTGTGCAACCGCTCGTAGAGCTGACCGCAGAGGATAAAGAGGCCGGCAGCGGAGAGACCGTGGGCGATCATCTGCACCACCGCACCCTGCAGGGCCAGCTCGCTACCCGAGTAGATAGCGATCATCACAAAGCCCATGTGGGAGATGCTGGTGTAGGCTACCAGCCGTTTGATGTCGGTCTGGGCAAAGGCCACGATGGCACCGTAGACGATCCCGATCAGGCCAAGCACCATGGCGTAGGGAGCAAATTCTGCGGACGCCTCGGGGAACAGCGGCAAGGCAAAGCGCAGCAGACCGTAGGCGGCGGTTTTGAGCAAAATACCGGCGAGATCCACCGAACCTGCGGTCGGCGCCTGACTGTGGGCATCCGGCAGCCAGCCGTGCAGCGGCACCAGTGGCATCTTGACCGCGAAGGCGATAAAGAAGCCCAGCATCAGCAGCCACTGAACGCCCTTGCTCATCGGGGTATTGAGCAGCTCCAGATAGTTGAAGGTGAAGACTCCGGTGGCATGCTGGTGGGTCAGCACCAGCCCGATGATGGCCACCAGCATGATAAGGCCGCTCACCTGGGTGTAGATGAAGAACTTGGTTGCGGCGTTGATCCGTGATTTGCCGTCAGTGACCGAATGGCCCCAGAGCGCAATCAGGAAGTACATGGGGACCAGCATCATCTCCCAGAAGAAGAAGAAGAGGAACAGGTCCAGCGCCATAAAGACCCCGAGCACGCCGCCCAGGATCCAGAGCAGGTTGAGGTGGAAGAAGCCGATGCGCTGCACGATCTCTTTCCACGAACAGAGAATGGCCAGTACCCCGATAAAGCAGGTGAGGATCACCATCAAGAGCGACAGGCCATCCACAGCCAGATGCAAAGAGATGCCGAAGCGGGGGATCCACGGCAGGCGCCACTCGGCGGCCCAGGCGGAGGCAGCACCGGAGACGCCCGCGCTGTCGAGGCCCGTGGTGGCAAGGGAGAAGTCTCCACTTAGCCAGATGGCACAGGAGAGCAGCAGGCTGGCGCTCATGGAGAGCAGGGCAACCCAGCGGACAAACTGCCCGCCGAGACGCTCCATCTGCCAGCAGAGCAAGCCGCCGATAAAAGGAATTAGCAAGATCCAGAGTAAGGTCACGGTATCAGCTCTCGTTCAAGTTCATATGAGATTGCGCTCCCTGTTCCATCAGGGAGAGCAAACAGCCCGGCTGTACGATCTTCGTGTTGTTCATCGCGTTATCCCAGCAGCAACAGCGCCAGCACCAGCACTGCGCCGATCCCCATGGAGGCGGCATACCAGCGCAACTTGCCGGTCACGGTCCAGGCCAGCAGCTGGTTGCCACGCAGGGCAAGCCAGGCGGGCAGGCCCATCATCCAGTCCAGCGGGTCTCGGGCCAGCAGCCGGGTCGCCAGCAGATAGGGTTTGACCCACAGCTGGTCGTAGAGCCAGTCAAAGCCCCAGGCGTTGAACCAGAGGGTGCTGAGCAGCCGGCCTGGCGCGCTGTTGGCAATGGAGGTGGCCAGACGGCGCTCACCAAGGAACAGAAATGCGGCCAGCGCGATGCCAGCAATGGCAATGATGCCAGAGGCTACCTCCAGCGCATGGCGACCCTCTTCGATATGGTCACCAGGGCCTGCGGGTAGTACACCTGCCAGTGGCGGGGTGATCAGCGCGCCGATGCCGGTGGAGAGCACCAGCAATACCAGCAGCGGCAGATGGTGAGCCAGACCGTGGCCCGCATGGGCTTTGGTCTTCTCTTTGCCATGGAAGGCGATAAAGATCAGCCGGAAGGTGTAGAGCGAGGTGAGGAATGCCCCTACCAGACCTGCCCACAGCAGCGCGCTTTGGCCAGAGGCTTCTACTTGCCACAGGATGGTGTCCTTACTGTAGAAACCGGAGGTGACCAGCGGCAACGCCGCCAGCGCCGAGCCCCCCACCAGGAAACAGGCATAGACCAGTGGCAGACTCTTGCGCAGGCCACCCATCTTGAAGATGTTCTGCTCATGGTGGCAGGCAACGATAACGGCACCGGCGGAGAGGAACAGCAGCGCCTTGAAGAAGGCGTGGGTCATCAGGTGGAAGATGGCCCCTTGCCATGCGCCGACACCGAGGGCCAGGAACATGTAGCCAATCTGGCTCATGGTGGAGTAGGCGAGGATCCGCTTGATATCGGTCTGAACCAGCGCGGCAAAGCCTGCCAGCACTAGCGTGATGGCGCCAACCAGCCCGACCAGATGGAGGATCTCTGGCGCCAGCAGGAACAGGCCGTGGGTACGGGCAATCAGGTAGACACCGGCGGTCACCATGGTGGCGGCGTGGATCAGCGCTGAGACGGGCGTCGGGCCTGCCATCGCATCCGCCAGCCAGGTTTGCAGCGGCAGCTGTGCCGATTTGCCGACCGCGCCGCCCAAGAGCATCAGGCAGGCCAGCGACAGGGCAGGGGAGCCCTCGGCAAACAGGGTCGGGGCACGAACCAGCAGCTCGTGGATATTGAGGGTGCCCAGCTCCCGATAGAGGATAAACAGGCCGATGGCGAGGAAGACATCACCCACCCGGGTCACGACAAATGCCTTGAGGGCCGCTGCGCCGTTCTTGCGATCCTTGTAGTAGAAGCCGATCAGCAGATAGCTGCACAGCCCTACCCCTTCCCAGCCGAGGTAGACAAACAGCAGGTCATCGGCCAGCACCAGAAACAGCATGCTGGCGATAAAGAGGTTGGTGTAGGTAAAGAAGCGGGAGTAGCCCTCTTCACCGCGCATATACCAGGAGGCGAACAGGTGGATAAAGAAACCGACCCCGGTCACCACCCCCAGCATGGTCAGCGACAGGCCATCCAGTGCCAGCGAGAAGCTCGGGGTAAAGTTGCCCACCGCCATCCATTGCCACAGGCGCTGGACATAGACGCCCCCCTCTGGCGGGTTGCCCAGAAAGTCGATGCCCACCCACAGGGTAGTGAGGGCCGACAGGCCAATGGAGCCAACCCCGATCAGCGCCGAGGTACGCTCGCCAAACCGGCCGAGGGAGAAGGCCAGCACCAGCCATCCCAGCAGCGGAAATAGAAAAGTCAGATATAAGAGGCTCATCCGCGCATCTCGCTCACAGTGTCCACGTTCAGGGTGTGGTAACGACGATAGAGCAGCAGTAACAGGGCGAGGCCGATACTGGCCTCCGCTGCCGCCAGAGAAATCACCAGGATATACATGATCTGGCCATCGGCCTGGGCCCAGCGGCTACCCGCCACCACAAACGCCAGTGCCGAGGCATTCATCATGATCTCGATACTCATCAGGATGTAGAGCAGGTTGCGGCGGATCAGCAGACCGCACAAGCCGATGCAGAAGAGCACCGCGGCCAGCAGGAGGCCGTGCTCCATGGGGATTCCATTCATTGCTGACCTCCTTCTTGTGCAGAGCGGGAAGCAGAGCGCGGGACGGAGAGCACTTCACCGCTCTTCTCTTCCCGACCCAGGTGATAGGCGGTTACCAGACCCGCCAGCAGCAGGATGGAGGCAAGCTCCACCGCCAGCACATAGGGGCCAAAGAGCTCGACACCCACCTGCTTGGCGGTCACCTCGGTCACTCCGATCAGGCCGCCGGTCACCCCGAGAATGCCGTGGGCCAGAAAGCCCAGCAGGATCAGCGAGAGCAGGGCTGGGCCCCCCCAGGTCATGGGGGTGAGCCACTTTTTCTCCTGCGCCTGGGCACTCCCCAGGTTCAGCATCATCACCACGAACACGAACAGCACCATGATGGCGCCGGCGTAGACGATCACCTGCAGGGCGCCCGCAAAGGCGGCACCCAGGCAGAAGAAGATCATGGCCACGGCGATGAGGGAGATGATGAGATTGAGCAGCGCATGCATGGGATTGCTGGTGCTGATCACCCGCAGCGTGCTGTAAATGGCCACCAGGGCCGAGGCATAAAATGCCAGTTCCATGATTGACTCCTCAGGGCAGCAGGCTCTTGACATCGATGGGCTTGGCTTCGTTTTCGGCATCCCCTTTCGGCTTGCCGTCGATGGCCATCCCGCTCATGCGATAGAAGTTGTAGTCCGGGTATTTGCCGGGCCCGCTGATCAGCAGATCGTCCTTCTCGTACACCAGATCCTGGCGGCGATACTCACCCATCTCGAAATCCGGTGTCAGCTGGATGGCGGTGGTGGGGCAAGCCTCTTCACACAGGCCGCAGAAGATGCAGCGAGAGAAGTTGATGCGAAAGAACTCCGGATACCAGCGGCCATCATCCCGCTCGGATTTTTGCAGCGAGATGCAGCCGACCGGGCAGGCAACTGCGCAGAGGTTGCAGGCTACGCAACGCTCGTCCCCGTCGGGGTCACGGGTCAGCACGATGCGACCGCGGTAGCGGGGGGCGGCATAGACTGCCTGCTCCGGATAGTTGAGGGTTTCACGGGGCCGCCAGGCATGGGAGAAGACCATGGCCAGACTGCGTAACTGGGTGCCGACACCCTGAATAATGCTAACAATTTTCATATTGAGTGCCTCACTGCGTACTTATCAGTACAACTGCCGCGGTGACCAGCATATTGATCAGGGTCAGCGGCAAGCAGACTTTCCAGCCAAACGACATCACCTGGTCAAAGCGCGGGCGAGGCAGGGAGGCCCGCAGCAGGATGAAGAACACCATGAAACAGGCGGTCTTCAGGGCAAACCAGATGAAGGGGGGCAGCCAGGGGCCGTGCCAGCCACCGAAGAAGAGGGTCACGATGAGCGAGGAGACCAGCACGATGCCGATATATTCGCCCACGAAGAAGAGACCCCACTTCATCCCCGCATACTCGATGTGATAGCCATCGGCGAGCTCCTGCTCGGCTTCTGGCTGATCGAACGGGTGACGGTGGGTGACGGCGACACCGGCAAACAGGAAGGTGACAAAGCCCAGGATCTGGGGCACCACGTTCCACAAGTCTGCCTGTGCCTCGACGATATCCCGCAGGTTGAAACTGCCGGTCTGGATCACGATCCCCATCAGGGATAGCCCGAGAAACACCTCGTAGGAGAGGGTCTGGGCCGAGGCGCGCAAGCTGCCGAGCAATGAGTATTTGTTGTTGCTCGACCAGCCGGCGAACAGTACCGCATAGACCGCCAGCCCCGCGATGGCCAGGATGTAGAGCAGCCCCACATTGAGATCAGCCACGCCCCAGGTGGGGGTAATGGGCACCACCGCAAACGCCAGAATAAAGGCAGTGAAGGCGATGATGGGGGCCAGGATAAAGATCCGCCGATCAGCGAACGGCGGGATCCAGTCCTCCTTGAAGAACATCTTGATCATGTCGGCGGCCAGCTGGAGCAGACCAAACGGCCCCACCCGGTTGGGGCCGTAGCGATCCTGCCACAGGGCCAGCAGACGACGCTCGATGAAGCTCATGAAGGCGCCAGCCCCTACGATCCCCACCAGCACGATCAGTGCCTTGCCCACCTCCAGCAACAGATCGATCAGCGACTCGCTCATGCGATCACCTCCTGCAGGTTAGTGATTGAGGCTTGTTGCAGGGCCGTCGGCAGGCCGTTCACCCCAAGGGGGAGCCCCACCAGACCGGCGCTCAGCTGCTCGCTAAGCCGCAGACGCAGTTGCCAGTGGCTACCGCCCCAGGAGAAGGAGACCTGACTGCCCCCGTGGAGGGCCAGACGCTGCGCATCAAGGGGATTGAGCACCAGCTCGGGTTCGTTCATCCGGGCCTGAATGACCGGGCTGCGAGCGGAGAGCTCCTCGCCGCCAAACAGCTGGGCATAATTGACCACTTGCAGCGCCTCTGCGGCCTTGAAGGGGGCGGGGATGGTGGTGAACCAGCCGAGCAGCTCCTTGCCTTCTGCCTGCGAGTCTGTTGCTTCCAGCAGACGGCGACCCGGATCGCCAGCACGCAGTTTGCCACCCACTTCATCCTGGAACTTGTTCCAGGCGGAGGGAGAGTTCCAGCCCGGCGCCCAGGCGAACGGTACTTGCGGCAGCGGCTGACGGGCTCCGGCATACCCTTCCATGGAGAAGTTGAAGGGGGAGTCGGGATCTTGCGCTACCCGCGGTTCGCTGACATTCTGATCCGCCAGCATGGAGGTGCGACCACTGTAGCGGTGTGGTTCACGGGCCAGCCGCATGCCACGGATCCGCAAGCCTGCGTTGGGCGCCGCTTCCAGCATGGTAGCGAGCAGCGGATTGCTGGTGGCGCAGTCATGATTGACCTGGTCGAAGTTCTGCCAGCGCAGCGGCTTGCGTTCTATCGCCCCTTGCAGCGCCGCCAGCCAGCGCCACCCTTCACGCACCTGAATATCGGCGTTGTAGAAGGCGGGCGCATAGACTTGGAAGAAGCGCTGGGCACGCCCTTCCATGTTCACCAGGGTGCCATCGGCTTCGGCAAAACTGGCCGCTGGCAGCACCAGATCAGCCTTGTTGGCGGTCGGGGTCGCCTGATGGTCGATGACCAGCAGGTGCTGCAGCCGTGCCAGTGCAGCATCCACCCGGTTGCGCGGCGCGCGGCGGTAGAGATCGTTCTCCAGGGTGACCAGCGCCAACCCCTCTTCTGACTCGATACGCGCAAGGGCGGCTTCGAGTGGCTTGTCTGACAAGGTTTGAGCGCCCAGCATGGCCAGACCCAGCGAGTTGGCCTCCTGGCCAACCAGCGCGATGTTGGCTTCCTGTCCACGGCCTTTCAGGGCGCGGGCAATGTTGCTGGCCGCCTCAAGCAGCGCCACATCGCGGGCACTGGAGCCTGCAATGATGAGCGGCTTCTTGGCGTTGCCGAGCAGCTCGGCCCAGCGAGTCGCTTGTGCCTGCAGCTCGGGGCAGAGGTCGGCCGCGGCCGGTGCACTCGGGTCGAGCAGGTTGGCGATGGCAAAGCCAAGGCGCGCCTGATCGGCATAGGGGGCGTGCAGCTTGTCGGCCGCCACATCGTCCAGACGGGTTGTGTCGAGGCTGGTGATGAGCAGCGGGTAGCGCTCGTTCTGACCCAGGGTCTGAACGGCGGCGACTTGCCACAGATCCACCTTCATCTTGCGGGCAAGCTCGCGGGCCTTGCCCTTGACGGCTTGGCGCAGCGCCAACGCGATACGGGCGGCGCTCATGGTGACATCTTCACCGAGCAGCAGAATGGCGTCGGCCTCTTCCATGTCCCGCAGGCTCGGGGTTGGCACGCCGCCCTGTTGCAGGATCTGCAGCATCTTCAGCTGACAGGCCCATTCGGCCTGCTCGATGCCAGCGTAGAAGTTGTCTGCACCCACCAGCTCGCGCAGGGCAAAGTTGCTCTCCAGCGAGGCGCGGGGCGATCCGATGCCGATGAGGCCGCGGGCCGTGCGCAGGGCATCGGCGGCTCGGTTGAGGGCGCCATCGACCGTGATGGTCAGCTGGTCGTTGCCATCTTTGAGCAGTGGTTGGCGCGGGCGGTCGGCCAGATTGACGTAGCCATAGCCAAAGCGGCCACGGTCACAGAGGAAGTAGTGGTTGACGCTGCCGTGGAAGCGGTTTTCGATGCGGCGCAGCTCGCCATAACGCTCGCCCGGGCTGATGTTGCAACCCACGGAGCATTGCTGGCAGATGCTGGGGGCAAACTGCATGTCCCACTTGCGGTTGTAGCGCTCGGAGTGAGTCTTGTCGGTGAAAACGCCGGTGGGGCAGACCTCCACCAGGTTACCGGAAAATTCGCTCTCCAGGGTGCCATCCTCGACCCGTCCGAAATAGACGTTGTCGTGGGCACCGTAGACGCCAAGATCCTCGCCACCGGCATAATCCTTGTAGTAGCGGACGCAGCGGTAGCAGGCGATGCAGCGGTTCATCTCGTGACCGATGAAGGGGCCCAGCTCCTGATTCTGGTGGGTGCGTTTGGTGAAGCGGTAGCGCCGGCTGTTGTGGCCGGTCATCACCGTCATGTCCTGCAGGTGGCAGGCGCCGCCCTCTTCACACACCGGGCAGTCGTGGGGGTGGTTGGTCATCAGCCACTCCACCACGCTCTTGCGAAATTCTTTAGCCTCTTCATCCTCGATGGCGATGTAGCTGCCATCGGTGGCCGGGGTCATGCAGGACATGACCAGACGACCGCGTTTGTCATCGGCATTCTGATACTGTTTGACCGCACACTGGCGGCAGGCGCCAACGCTACCCAGCGCCGGATGCCAGCAGAAATAGGGGACGTCCAGACCCAGCGACAGACAGGCTTGCAGCAGGTTATCTGCTCCGTCTACCTCGTACTCTTTGCCGTCTACATAAATGGTTGCCATACAACTTCCCTGAAACCTGTTTTGTGAAATCTGTGGTGTCGTTACCAGCGCTCGCCCAGCAGATTGGGCTGGATCCCTTTGACCGGCTTGCGGTTATCACCGCTGCCTTTGATCCCGGCCTCGAATTCGGAGCGGAAATATTTGATGGCGCTGGCGAGCGGCTCGACGGCGCCCGGTGCGTGGGCGCAGAATGTCTTGCCCGGGCCAAGGAAACCGCAGAGTTGCTCCAGGGTCGCCAGATCGCCGGATTGCCCTTCGCCACGTTCCAGTGCCCGCAGCAGCTTGACGCTCCAGGGCAGGCCGTCGCGGCAGGGCGTGCACCAGCCACACGACTCGCGGGCGAAGAACTCCTCCATGTTGCGCAGCAGGGAGACCATGCTGATGGAGTCATCCACCGCCATGGCGAGGCCAGTCCCCATCCGGGTGCCGACCTTGCCGATACCGGCGGTATACATCTGGGCATCGAGGTGCTCAGGCAGCAGGAAGCCGGTGCCCGCACCGCCCGGTTGCCAGGCTTTCAGGCGATAGCCGCTCCTCATGCCGCCGGCGTAATTTTCAAACAGCTCGCGGGCGGTGATGCCAAAGGGCAGCTCCCAGACCCCGGGGTTGTTCACCTTGCCGGAGAAGCCCATCAGCTTGGTGCCGTGATCTTCCGAGCCCGGCAGCGCCAGCCCGTGATACCAGGTGACTCCGTTGCCGATAATGGCGGGGACATTGCAGAGGGTTTCGACGTTGTTGACACAGGTGGGTTTGCCCCAGACGCCGGAAACGGCGGGGAAGGGGGGTTTGGCACGCGGGTTGGCGCGGCGCCCTTCCAGCGAATTGATCAACGCCGTCTCTTCACCACAGATGTAGCGGCCGGCGCCGGTGTGGACGAACAGCTCGAAATCAAAACCGGAGCCTAGAATGTTCTTGCCCAGCAGACCGGCGGCCTTGGCCTCTTCCACTGCACGGCGCAGGTGGATGGCAGCATCCACATACTCACCGCGCAGGAAGATATAGCCGCGATAGGCCTTGAGCGCCCGGGCACTGATGATCATCCCCTCGATCAGCAGATGGGGCAGTTGCTCCATCAGCAGGCGATCTTTCCAGGTGTTGGGCTCCATCTCGTCGGCGTTGCAGAGCAGGTAACGGATGTTCATGCTTTCGTCTTTGGGCATCAGCCCCCACTTCACGCCTGTGGGGAAGCCCGCGCCGCCACGCCCCTTGAGGCCGGCATCCTTGACGGTGCTGACGATCTCGTCCGGGCTCATCTGGCCGAGCGCCTTGCGGGCGGCGTCATACCCCTGTTTGGCCTGATACTCCTCCAGCCATACCGGCTGGCCGTCATCCCGCAGCCGCCAGGTGAGCGGGTGGGTCTCGGCGGTGCGGGCCGTGCGGTTGGCGGTGCCAAGAGAGGCGAGGATCTTGTTCTGTGGCAGGCTCATGGGTAAGCCTCCAGCGTTTTCAGCAAGGTCACCGGATCGAGGCCGCCATAGGTGTCGTCATCGATCATGATGGCTGGCCCCTTGTCGCAGTTGCCAAGACAGCAGACCGGCAGCAGGGTGAAGCGGCCATCAGGGGTGGTTTGACCGGGGCCGAGGTTCATCACCTCCTTGAGACCGGCCATCAGATCTTCATGGCCATTGATGTAGCAGACCATGCTGTCGCAGACGCGGATGATGTGACGCCCCACCGGCTGGCGGAAGATCTGGCTATAGAAGGTGGCAACCCCCTCCACGTCGCTGGCGGGAATGCCGAGCTCGGCCGCGATGGCGTGAATGGCGCCGTCGGGGACCCAGCCTCTGGCCTGCTGCACGATCTTGAGCGCTTCGATGCTGGCGGCGCGGGGATCTTCGTAGTGGTGTTTCTCGTGTTCGATGGCATCGCGTTCAGCCTGGCTCAGAACGAAGTCGTCCTGTTTGCTGCTGCATGCCCCTTGCCCCTGTGGGGTCTGATTATTGTGACACTGACATTGCTGGCTCATGACTTGACCTTTGGTGGCTTGTCCTTTTACTGCTCGTTCGGTGATTCCAATTCCCGGCCATGCCGGGAGGCAGGATCACTTAACGGTCCACATCCGACATAACGAAATCGATACTGCCCAGATAGACGATGAGGTCCGACACCATGCTGCCCTTGATCACCGAGGGGATCTGCTGCAGGTGAGCAAAGCTCGGGGTGCGGATCCGGGTCCGGTAGCTCATGGTGGAGCCGTCACTGGTCAGGTAGTAACTGTTGACCCCCTTGGTCGCCTCAATCATCTGGAGCGACTCGGCAGCGGGCATCACCGGGCCCCAAGACACTTGCAGGAAGTGGTTGATGAGGGTCTCGATGTGCTGCAGGGTGCGCTCTTTGGGCGGCGGAGTGGTGAGGGGGTGATCCGCCTTGAACGGCCCCTCCGGCATGTTCTTCATGCACTGCTCGATGATCGACATGCTCTGGCGGATCTCCTCGATCCGCACGGTGGCTCTGTCGTAGGCATCGCCATTGCTGCCGACCGGCACTTCAAAGTCGAACTGATCGTAACCGGAGTAGGGACGCCACTTGCGCACGTCGAAGTTGAGGCCGGTGGCACGCAATCCGGCCCCCGTGGTGCCCCAGGACAACGCCTGCTCGGTGGTGTAGGCAGAGACGCCTATGGTGCGACCGCGCAGAATGCTGTTGCGCATCGCCGCTTTTTCGTAATCCATCAGCCGCTTGGGCAGCCAGCTCAGCAGGTTGTCCTGCACCAGCCGTTGCCATCCCTTCGGCAGGTCGTGGGCCACACCGCCGATGCGGAACCAAGCCGGGTGCATGCGGGCACCGGTGATCGCTTCGATGATGGTGTAGATCTTCTGCCGATCGGTGAAGGTGAAGAAGACCGGGGTCATGGCCCCCACGTCCTGAATATAGGTTCCGAGGAACAAGAGGTGGCTCTGGATGCGGAACAGCTCCGCCATCATCACCCGGATCATGTCGACCCGCTGCGGCACCTTGATGCCGGCCAGCTTCTCGACCGCCAGCACATAGGGGAGGTTGTTCATCACCCCGCCCAGATACTCGACCCGGTCGGTATAGGGGATATAGCTGTGCCAGGACTGGCGCTCGCCCATCTTCTCGGCACCGCGATGGTGGTAACCGATATCGGGCACACAGTTACGGATCTCCTCGCCATCGAGCTGCAACACAAGGCGGAAGGCGCCGTGGGCAGAGGGGTGATTGGGGCCGAGGTTCAAGAACATGTAGTCCTCGTTCTCGTTGCCGCGGGCCAGCCCCCACTCTTCCGGTTTGAACAGCAGGTTCTCCTGCTCCATGTCCTGTTTGGCGGCATCGAGCATGAAGGGATCGAATTCGGTAGCGCGCGCCGGGTAATCTTTGCGCAGCGGGTGACCCTGCCAGCTCTTGGGCATCATGATGCGGGTCAGATGGGGGTGGCCATCGAAGGTGATGCCCATCAGATCCCACACTTCCCGCTCGTACCAGTTGGCGTTGGGGAAGTGGTTGGTGATGGTGGGCAGATGCAGGTCACTCTCGGCCAGCGCCACTTTCAACATCACATCGGCGTTACGGTCGATGGAGATGAGGTGATAGAAGACGGTGAAATCGCTCTGGGGCAGACCGTCGCGATGGCTGCGTAGCCGCTCATCGGTGGCGCTGAGATCAAACAGCATCACAAACGGGGAGGGCACCTTGCGCAAAAAGCCCATCACATCCTGAAGCAGTTCGCGGGGGAGCCAGACCACCGGCACGCCGGTGCGCGTGGTCTGCACGGTGAAGTGCTCGGCCCCGAAGTGGGCAAACAGTTCGCCAATGACTTTGGCATCCTTGTGGTCGCTGGGCTGCCACTGGGCCATGGCGTAATTGCTGGGAAAATCACGAGTCAGTTTCATGGTCAGATCTCATCCGGCGTGCGCAGGTTGGTCACATTGATCCGTTCGCCGCGCTTGCGCTCTTTTTCGGCCTGCATCTGGGGACGGTAGATCCCCTGATCGCCCACCACCCAGGAGAGGGGGCGGCGTTCTTTGCCGATGGAGTCCTGCAGCAGCATCAGGGCTTGCAAAAAGGCTTCGGGACGGGGCGGGCAACCCGGAATGTAGACGTCGACCGGCAGGAACTTGTCCACCCCCTGCACCACGGAATAGATGTCATACATGCCCCCGGAGTTGGCACAGGCCCCCATGGAGATCACCCACTTGGGTTCGAGCAGCTGTTCATACAGGCGCTGGATGACTGGCGCCATCTTGATGAAGGGGGTCCCTGCAATCACCATGAAATCGGCCTGACGGGGCGAAGCGCGGATAACTTCGGCGCCGAAGCGGGCCACATCGTGGGGGGAGGTGAAGGCGGTACACATCTCCACGTAGCAGCAGGAGATGCCGAAGTTGTAAGGCCAGAGGGAGTTTTTGCGGCCCCAGTTGACTGTGTCTTGCAGCACCTCCTCGAGGCGGCCCATCATGATGCCGCGCGTCGCTTCTTGCGCCAGTGGGTCATCGACGGTCTGGCGCTGCTCCTGGGGGTAGCGCTCAACGGGTGCATCCGGGTCAATCCGGGTCAGGGTGTACTTCATGGTGCAACCTCAAGGAAAGGGTCTGTGGTTCAATCACTGTTTTTGTTGTTCAGCTGCGGTTTGCGCGGTGACCAGTCCAGTGCGCCGATGCGCCAGAGGTAGATCAGGCCGATAAGCAGCAGTCCGATGAAAATGGTGGCTTCAATAAAGCCGACCCAGCCGCTCTCCCGCACAGAGACAGACCAGGCAAACAGGTAGAGCGCCTCGACGTCGAAGATGACGAAGAACATGGCGACCAGATAGAACTTGGCGGAAAAACGCAGGCGGGCACTGCCGACCGAGTCGACACCAGATTCAAATGGCTTGTTCTTGGTGCGGCCGTAGGCGCGACCTCCCAGCAGGGCGGCGAGGCCTATCATCACCAGACAGATGGTGATGGCACCGATGACATAAATGGCAAAAGCCCAATGTTGAGCAGAAATATCAGCAAACATAGAGGTTTTTCCTAACCAAATTAATCAAGCGACTTAACAATAATGTTACGCATTATGACACTTTCGCACTGATTTACATGTCATTTTTACTGGTTAATTATTAATCGGTTAACCGGTAATTAAATTTTGTTAAGAAGCGCACTTTTTTGTTGGTCATGGTGGGCGAGAAAGGTCTGGAAAGCGTAGTGGTCCAACTAAATCCGGACACTTGGTTAGGCCGTTCTTCGGCTTTTGCTGGTGGCATCCCGTCATTGTGGCAATGTGGACGCCGCCAGTTGTAGTAATC
>NZ_JBFODN010000264.1:0-5097 GCF_040908345.1 Aeromonas sp. R3-1 | reverse complement strand
CCGACATTCCGCACCTGATTTAGGAATAAATTTGTCGGTAGCGCTCACCCAATACCTCCAAAATGATCTGCTGGTCTCCTGTTAGCTCCGTTACTTGTGGCGGAGCTTCTCCCAGTCGATATTCATGGATGCCACCAAAGCGCAAAAAGATCCAACGGGCCGTCGGCTGCTGGGTCGGTTTTTTTTTCATATCCGCCACACTGCGGTTCTGCGCCACTAATCCCTGCCTGATCCGGTGCTCCAACGCTGCGTAAATCATCAGGCTACAGGTCATCACCATCAGCAACGCTTCAATCCGCTCCGGTTTTTTCAGGTACAGTGAGGAGGTTAAAAACTCCGGGCTCTTGAGAAAACGAAAGCCTCGCTCGACATTCTGCTGTGCTTTATAGGTGGCCAACAGTTCGGCCATAGTCAGCGTATCGCTGTGGTCATTGGTCGCCAGGATGAACACCCCGGTCTGGTTGCGAGCCTCTTCAACGCAAGCCAGACTAGTTGCCGCCAACCCAGTGATTTGAAACTGATGGCCAATTGGCTCTTCGCCACTCTTGGGTCTGCCACGTCCTGTATAAACGGGTTCACCTACCACTTCGGCATCCAGTTGCAGCAGCATCAAGCTGGCGGTAAAACGGCTCAACTCAGCGTGGGCATCCGCTTGACAGGCAAAGCGTCGGGCACACAATTTGGCGAAGGCTTTGAGCTCGCGGGTGCTCTCTTTAAGCAGGTTTTTTGCCAGTGTCTGCTGCTCGCGATGGCTGGCCTGTTCGCTGCGCACCAACATCCAGCGCTGCGCGACGCCGGCATAATGGGCGGATTGCCAACAGCCATGATAACCATTGCCCAGCGCAACCAGCGACTGGGTGCCAATCGTTGCCACGGCCTGCTTGGCCTCATTCAACGTGACAGGCACCCGGGTGACAAACAGTTGCTGCTGTTGCTCCAGCAATTGCAAGGTCTCGGCGCAGTACAGTGCTGCATCACCGACCAGATAACGGCTCTCCTGCGCGGCCTTGAGGCTGCTCAAATGGCGACGAACAGTCTGGGCAAAGGCTTTGGTGTCGTTACTGTTGCCACTGAGGGCCTGCATGTAGATGGGTAGCCCGGCCTGATTTTCACAGATGAGTTCCAGAATAACCTGGTTCAGCTCTGGCCGATGATCTCGACTATAACCCCGCACCAATTGCAGCTTGCCGGTCTGCTCGCCATCGGCCTGGTCATAGGCGCCATCGACGTGGAAGCTGGTGATATCGAGGTGCACAGCGGTGCTTTTGAGCCCCAGCCGCTCGACGACTTGCGCCGCCATCACCTGATACAAGGTGCTGACATCGGCGTCGAAGAGGGCATCGAGACAGCGCCCGAGCACATCATCATTGAGGTCATCAGCACAGATCCCGGGGCCGATCAGGCGCTCAACCGGCTTGTTAGCGAAAAATTGCGGGAACATGTGCAGGGTGCTGCTGTGAAAGCCGAGGCCGTTCACTATCATGGCGACCAGCGCTTGACCATGTGAGACCTTGAAAGGGGGCGTTTTGGGGAGCACGGCATCGATCATGCGGGCAATGCCCAGTTCTTGGCAGAGTGCGGCGACCAAACCAAGGTGATCGAGGTTACGGATAGAGATAGCGGGAGCGGCCATGATGATCTACCTGCAAAAGAGAGTAATAGATCAGAATGGCCGATCGCCGTCAAGCTTTGAAAAAGCCAAAATTAGGTGCGGAATGACGGATAAACACATAACAGTTTTTTGTATTCTGTAGAATTCTTTTCTGCATAACCTTTTAAATATTGCTCTACACTATCTAGTGGTAATTGGTTATGCCACACTGCCCAACAAATAGCATTTCCTTTATAAGTGTGAGATATATTTGCATCTTCAATGATATCTCTGATTTCGTGGTGAGCATTTTTACAGCGATCGTTCATTTCGGAGATTAATGCTTCAATTTTAGTTTTTTGCTGTAATTTTAATCTGTCTTCTTCTGTTATCTCTGTGCATATTCGACTAAATCCATAAATCGGGAAGTACTGGTTGCTTGCTATACGTTGCTTGTTTATGAGTTTAAGTAACTGGGCGTTAGATTCATCGATTATTTTAAAATAATTAGACATCATTTCAGATGTACTATGGAATGTGTATTGAATAGTTTTTACGGAACCTATAACAACTATTTTGTCACTGTTATTGAGTGTGTCCATATCTTCAGTAAAGTTAACTTTTATCTGCCCTCCTGAGTAAATGTCCTTAACGACAGATTGAACCTTTCTGATATCCATAGCTGAAACAGGCAATGATAGCTCAGATAATGCTTCATATATTGCGGTGAAATTATCTGTTTTTATTTTGTTGATTCTTATTGTGGCAAACCCTTGTAAGTCGATATCATGCTCCGTAATTTCTGTATTATCTGAACCAGCATCATACTCAACCAGTAGAAAATTACTTCTTATTCTTTCTGCAATATCTGAGTTTGGTTCAACATATGTAAATATTGTTTTCAAAATATCTTTTATGTTTTCATCACCAACATTGTATCCAAGGAATATTATTGGGTTATGAATAAATAACGATAGTAACTGAGCTCTAATTAAATCATACTTAGCTTTAAAGTTTGAGTAATCATCTTCTGTGATTATTATTTTTGATGGATCTGACACGCAACCATGAATTTTATATACTGAGCCATATGGGTTACTAAGAAGAATGTCATTCCCAAGTAATGGATTAAACTCAAAAATATTTTGTATTAGCTCATCATAATTAGTTGTTATCACAGAACCGATGTTTTTCCTAGCTCTTTTTAAAGCAGTCAGCTCGTCTTGTAGGTCATCACGAAGGTTCATTTCGGACAAAAGCATTGATATATAGATCTTGAATCTACTTAAGCTATTTCCTTTTCTCATTTCCTCAAAAAAGCAATCATTCACATTTTTGAATTTCCCATCTCGGTCTTCAATTAAAGACCTATTAAATAGGTCCTCTAATTTCGAGGCAACTAATTCATACTTGTACACACCATCGACTATACATCCTGACTTTATATCATAATATTTTTCATCATTACCAGTTAGCTCGGTGGCAATTTTGAGTAGCAGAGCATCCCACGTATATGAATTTCTTAGGTATCTAAGGCTAACACCAGTACCTACAAATAATACGGGGTGATTATGAAAGCTACTCATAAATTCTTTGATGTTCACAGTTCAACCTTTTAAGTTAATAATGCTTTTAAGCTTGTCCCACTTATTGGGGAGATGAATAATGCAGGTTTATGTTATTTTGAAATCTATTTTAAAGCGAATTGCACAGCTACGAATGTGGACTAAATATTGTATCGCATACGTTTGGTTAATCCTCGTAGGTTGGCGCTGAACGAAGTGAAGCCCAACGTTTACCGTGAAAGCGAAATTTTAATTTTGTTATCGATTTTATATGGTCAAAATTTATCTTTTTGGGGAGTCAGATATCACGTTTGTTGGGCTTCGCTGCGCTCAGCGCCAACCTACAACACATTCCGAGCCGATTATTCCCGACCCGAGTCACTATTAATGGCCCAATCTGACCCTATCCATCCTGCGGCGATATGGCGATGAATGGAGGAGTAAGGCCAATCGACAGGTTTGGCACAATAACCATGTTTGACCGGATTGAAATGGATGTAATCGACATGGGCTTGCAGATCCTTGTCATCCCGGATCAGATGCTCCCAATAACGGCGTTGCCAGATACCGCGTTCCCGTTTTCTGACTCGACTCTCCCGTATCCGCTCTGTTTTGGCGAGATTTCGTGAAAAGCCTGCCTTGATCAGAGACCAGCGCATGGGATAGTCACTGTCATCCGGTGGTAGTTGCCAGATGGCATGGAGATGATCCGGCATCACCACCATGGCAATGATCTCGAAGGGGTGTTGTTGTTTGACGTTGCGGATCACTTCACGCAGAAGGTCGATATGACGTACCAGTAGATCCTGCTTGCGATCAGCCAGGTTGACGGTGAAGAACCAACATGCCCCACTGGTTGTTGCTCGGCGATAGCGCATGGTTCTCTTTTCCGGTGTCGGGGGTGAAATATCCGGTCTGTTCGGTTACACGAAATGGGAACCAACTAACCGAAGGCATACGTGTTGGGCTTCTCTGCGCTCAGCGCCAACCTACGCAATGCATTAATCACTGTGCAAAACCCACGCTACCGCCCGTGGATTACAGCTTCCAAAATGCTCCATTAACCAGCGGGGCAGCAGCCCATCGCAGATGAATAGGCACCGGATGGCTATGTTAAGCCAATCGAATCTGGCCACACCAGTCAAAAAATGACGTAAGTGTCAGTAATGACTGATTTTTTGCGCTGACTCAATAAAAGGGGGTGGCCGGAGGCAGGATTCCCATGGCCCTTGATTTTATTGGGGTTGGCGGGCGTGGTGGGGAAGAGGGTGGCTGGCTTGCCGCTGAGGAAGGGTTGGCTGAGGACAATCCCGCTCAGCCAATCGGCGCTATAGTGCGGGCGATGGTTGCTCTGTGCTCTGTCTCCCAAGCTGGCGAGGCGGGGGATCTGCGGCAACAATCAGCTGTTGCCATCACAGCCATTTGCAACACATCGTCATACAAATATGACCATGCAAACACATCACCAGATAGAGAGGAGATCACCCATGAAGCGTACCATCCTGTTCGGCCTGCTCTGCGGCAGCGTGCTGCTGGCCAATCCGGTCTTTGCCAACGATTCAGCCCAGTTGCAGTGCGAGGCGCAGGCCGCAGCCAAAAAGCTTAACGGCGCCGCCAAGACCAGCTTTGTCGGCAAGTGTGTGAAAGATGCCGCTGGCGCCGCGACCGGTGAGTGCGAGAAGGCGGCCGCCGACAAGAAGCTGGCCGGTGCGGCCAAGAACAGCTTTATCCAGAAGTGCGTGAAGACGGGCGCGGCGATGGATCCGGCGGCCAAGTGCGAGAAGGCGGCGGCCGACAAGAAGCTGGCTGGCGCGGCCAAGAACAGCTTTGTCCAGAAGTGCGTGAAGGTGCGCAAAGGCGAAGAGCTGAGCTATCAGGATTTGATCGCCAGCTTTGCCGAGCAATATGGCGCGCGTTTCCGCTATGTCCCCTTTGTCAGCC
>NZ_JBFODN010000263.1:0-32036 GCF_040908345.1 Aeromonas sp. R3-1 | reverse complement strand
GTAAACCGGCTCCCCCCTTTTGCCCTGGTAATGATAGCGACCCGATTAACCGCGCCAGGCAGCGGTGAGGCGCACCAGCTCCACCAGGGTGACGACCGATTTCTCCATGGATTGCAGCGGGATGAACTCGTGCTTGCCGTGGAAGTTGTGGCCACCGGTGAAGAGGTTGGGGCAGGGCAGACCCATAAAGGAGAGGCGGGCGCCATCGGTACCGCCGCGAATGGGTTTGATCTTCGGCACCACGTCGGCGGCCTCCATGGCGGCCTTGGCCAGCTCGACGATATGCATGTGCGGCTCGATCTGGCTGCGCATGTTGCGATAGCTGTCGGTCAGGGTGAGTTCGATGCGGGCCTTGGGATACTCGGCCTGCAGGGCGGCCACCCGGCTTTGCATCTCGGCCTTGCGTGCGGCGAAGTGCTCGTCGTCGAAGTCACGGATGATGTAGTGGAGGGTGCTCTCCTCCACGGTGCCGCTCATCTGGGTCAGATGGAAGAAGCCCTCATACCCGTCGGTGCACTCCGGGGTCTGCTCGGCAGGCATGGCGGCGTGGAAGCGGGCGGCCAGGGTCTGGCTGTTGATCATGCTCCCCTTGGCGGTGCCGGGGTGGACGTTATTGCCGATAAAACGCACCGTGGCGCTGGCGGCGTTGAAGTTTTCATACTCCAGCTCGCCCAGTTCGCCGCCATCCACGGTATAGGCCCATTTGGCCGGGAATCTGTCTAGCGGGAACAGGTTGGCGCCGCGGCCGATCTCCTCATCCGGAGTAAAGCCGACCCAGATATCGCCGCGGGGGATCTCGGGGTGGGCCTGCAGGTGGTCGATGGCGGTGAGGATCTCGGCAATGCCTGCCTTATCGTCGGCGCCAAGCAAGGTAGTGCCGTCGGTGGTGATGAGATCCTGACCCAGGTAGTTTTTCAGGAAGCGGTAGTCACGAATGGCGAGCACCTCGTCACCCTTGCCAAGGCAGATGTCGCCGCCCTGATAGTTTTCGATGATTTGCGGTACTACGTGCTCCGCCTCGTAGTCGGCGGTGTCCATGTGGGCAATCAGGCCGATGGCGGGGGCGTCCGGCTGGTTGCCTGGCAGGCAGCCGGTGAGGTAGCCGTGCTCATCCAGAGTGACCCGGGTCAGCCCCAGCGCCTTCATCTCTTCTTGCAGGGCGCGGGCAAAGATCAGCTGGCCTTCGCTGCTGGGGCAGGCTGGATTGGTCTCATCGGAGCGGGTATGAAAAGTTACGTAACGCAGAAAACGCTCAAGCAGGGTATCCATTAGTCAGCCTCTAACCGATTGTGAGCGGTCATTGTGGCCAATCCGTGCGGGGCACTCATTGCGTCAGCGCAGGTTTTTCCCATTTTTTGACGCAAGGGAAGAGCGGCGAATGTGCGGCGCGCGGGGCAACGTCCCGGAGGGAGATCGCATAAATGTGGCATTTATTGCGATATTTAGGCGCTGGCGGTGGCGGCCAAATTCCCCTCAGCGACCGCACAGCAAGGCGTCAGCCCAATCATGGCGTTTTCACACACTTTTCAAGGGGAAACCAGGCTGTCGCATAACCTGCGCCATCCCAGAGCCCGCCTGCCCGCCAGCAAGATTTGATCGACTTATTAAAAGGGGATTTTGAACACTATTTTTTATTGTCACTGCCCGCGGTAAGTGTGTACACTCCGCGCCGATCCAAGGGCAACCCTGAAGCAGGCAGAGCCGCCAGAAACCCGACCGATCATACGCCTATAGGGCGAGGCACGCAGAAACGACAGACACTGCTGGGGAATGGTTTCTTTAATACCGGTTAGGCTCCGGTATCAGGGAGAACAACAGACTCTCATCCTTCATTTGACCGAGTGGGCCACCGGCTCATCATCTTCCCTTGTCATGGGCGGTCACTGACGGTGAGGTGGGCTGTGGTTGTTGTCGTCTATCAACACGCATGCGTGCTGGCGCCTTCGCTTCTCTTCCTTGGAACCCTCTCCTTCTGTCGGGATCGCTGCCGAATGATGAACTGACGGCGTGGCTGATGTCGTCTGTCATCAAAGTACCGCGGCGCTACGGCATAGTGGCACCGCATACCGTTGAGCTTGATGTAAAGCCACCAGCCCCACATCAAGACTCGTTACTTCCCCAAGATCCACCAGGCAGCCTCTGGCTTGCCGCGATGTGCAAAGCGATGGTTTGGGTGGCTGCGTCTCGTGATGGCAGCGCTCGCCGTACTCTGCACTAGATGGTCTGGATGTGATTGAGGGTAACGAAGGCGACTTTGGGTCGCTCATTTGCGAGGCATAGCCCATGACTAACTGGTCCAGCAAGGACTCCTTGAAGGTCTACAACGTTCCCTACTGGGGTGCGGGTTTTTTCAATATCAATGACGCCGGTCATGTGACCGTCGCCCCCGACAAATCACGCCCTGACGCGCATATCGTGCTCTCTGACGCCATCGAACAGTTGCGTCAGTCCGGGCTGACCACCCCCGTGTTGCTGCGCTTCCCCGACATTCTCAAGAGTCGGGTCGATGCGCTGTTCAACGCCTTTGGTCAGGCCATCGAGAAGTCAGGCTATGAAGGGGACTACCTCTGCGTTTATCCGATCAAGGTAAACCAGCAGCGTCGTGTCATCGAGACCATCAGCCAGTCCTACAGCGACAAGCCCCGGCTTGGCCTGGAAGCTGGTTCCAAACCGGAACTGCTGGCCGTGCTGTCCCATCACCATGAGCAAGGCTCGGTGATCGTCTGCAACGGTTACAAAGACCGCGAATATATCCGCCACGCCCTCTTGGGCAACCTGATGGGCCACAAGGTCTACATCGTGGTGGAGAAGCCCTCCGAACTGGAAATGGTGCTGGACGAGTCAGCTCGTCTCAATATCAAGCCCAACATCGGGGTGCGTGCCAAGCTCGCTTCCACCGGCTCCGGCATGTGGGAATCGAGCGGCGGCTCCATGTCCAAATTTGGTCTCTCCGCCTCCCAGATCCTGGCGCTGATCGAGCGTCTGCGCGGGCTGGGCAAGCTGGATTGCCTGCAACTGCTGCACTTCCATCTGGGTTCCCAGATCGCCAATATCCGCGACATTCAGGGCGGCATCCGCGAATGCGGCCGTTTCTACGCCGAACTGCGTCGCCTCGGTGCCAACATCGAAGTCGTGGACGTCGGTGGCGGCCTGGGTGTGGACTACGAGGGAACCCGTTCCCAGAGCCACTGCTCCGCCAACTACAGCCTCTCCGAGTACGCCAACAACGTGGTATGGGGCATCGGCGATGTCTGCCGCGAGTTCGATCTGCCGCACCCGACCATCATCAGCGAGTCTGGCCGTGCCCTGACCGCCCACCACGCCGTGCTGGTCACCAATATCATTGGTGCCGAAGGTGTGGAGATGAACGACATCAGCGCGCCGGACGAAGATGCACCGACCATTCTGCAAAACATGTGGAAAGGCTGGCTGGATCTGCGCAGCGAAGATCCCTCCCTGTTGGAGATCTTCCATGACTCGGTGGCAGATCTGGGTGACGTGAATACCCAGTACACCATGGGCCTCTTGAACCTTGAACAGCGTGCCTGGGCCGAGATGCTGCACCAGAACACCTGTCTGGCACTCAAAGAGCTGCTCAACCCGGTCAACCGCAACCACCGTGCGCTGGCTGACGAGCTGAGTGAAAAGCTGGCGGACAAGTGCTTTGCCAACTTCTCTCTGTTCCAGTCCCTGCCGGATGCCTGGGGTATCGGTCAGGTATTCCCGGTGATGCCGCTGGCTGGTCTCGATCGTCCGCTTAGCCGTCGCGGTATCCTGATGGATATTACCTGTGACTCCGACGGTCAGGTCGAGCACTATGTCGACGGTCTGGGGGTCGAGAGCACCCTGCCGATGCCGGTCTACGGCGAGAACGAAGAGTGCCACGTCGGTTTCTTCCTGGTCGGTGCCTATCAGGAGATCCTGGGCGACCTGCACAACCTGTTCGGTGACACCCACTGCGCGGAAGTGTGGCTGGACGAAGAGGGCAAGATGGACATTCGCAACGTGGTGCGTGGCGACACCGTCGACCAGCTGCTGCGTTACGTCAACATCGACCCGTCCGTGATCCGCGAGAACTACCAGCGGATCGCCGCTCACCCGGCGCTGGACGATGCCACTCGCAAAGCCTTGCTCGACGAGCTGGAGCTGGGCCTGCAAGGCTACGCCTATCTGGAAGACGAATAAGCCTTCTGTTTGCCCCTCGCTTTTGAGGGAAAATGAAAAAACGGCGCCTGCGGGCGCCGTTTTTGTTACCGGGGGCCATCCGGCGATATGACGGGGTACTCGGCCCATCTTCATTCGGATAACCGATGCGGGCTCAAGGCATCCGCAGGCCACAGATCTGGCAGATATCTGCCCCTTTCAGCTGTTTCCCTTGATCTGCATCAAGCGTGAACCTCGGTGGTTATTTTACGGTCAGGAGTGATGTTGATGGGATGTAACAAAAGGATGTGCATATGGAACTGAAAAGGGACCCGAGATGCTATACCGACGTCTGTATCGACGGTAAGTGGTATCACTACGACCACTGCAGCACCAACGTCTACATGCTGATGGGGGGCGCTGCGCCGAGCCTTCAGCTGGCCTATGAGCCGAGCAGCGAAGAGGAGCTGATCGAGATGCTCCAGCTGCTGGGGCGCTTCTGACTTACCGAATTGATGTCTTGCCATATGGCCATCGGGCGTGTTGCCACGATGGCCACCACTCTTCACCGCTGTACCTTATCTCAGCGGGTTTTATTGCCCAATAACCCCTTGCCAATCTCCAGCATGGCAACGGCCGCGGCGTAGCTGCTATCGGACTTGCCAATCTCGTCCGCCACGTAGAGAAAATTGGACTGGTACTTCTCGACGGCCTCCCGTGGACTGGTCGCGTCAATAAAGTCCTCCTCCACCTCGAATCCTTGGGTCAGCAGTGCCGCCTTTTCACTCAGAAAAGTCGGAGATGCCATGTCGATAAAGGTGTATTGCTGCCGATTGGACGCCGGAATGGTAAAAAACTGGTATCTGGCCATGGGTAAATCCTCGCTTGAAGCGGGTGATAGATGACGTGACGCTGGTTTTAATCTGTGGCTCGCAGGCGGCTGGCTTGCCTCGACGTCGCAGACCGTGCGTGTCGGGAACGCCGCACTTTGTTTTCGTTCGAGACTACTTTGTTGGCATCTGCCCGGCAAGTGGGTCGCAGAGATTTTCTGGATGATCCGAGCAACCGAGATGTTGTGGGCAGGGGCGAGACCGGGATAATGCCGGGCTCACGTTGAGCCCGGCTTGCCAGCGCTCTGTTACAGCACGAAGCTCTGTACCATGGCGCGCAGCTGTTCGGTGAGCTGGTGGATCTGGCGGGCGGCATCGCGGGCGGCGTTGGCCACTTGCAGCGCCTCGTCACTGCCATCGGAGATGCGCACCACGTTGCGTTCGATCTCGTTGACCACGGCGCCCTGCTGCTCGATGGCGCTGGCGATGATGGCGTTGGTATCGACCATTCGATCCACCTTCTCGGTTATGGCGCCGAAAGCCTGTTTTGCCTCCTGCGCCAGCCCGACCCCCTCCTGCGCTTCATGGCTAGCCGCCGACATGGCGGTGACCGAGGCGCGGGCGCCGGATTGCAGCTGTTCAATCATCTGCTGGATCTCGACGGTAGCCCCCTGGGTGCGGTTGGCAAGAGATCGCACCTCATCGGCCACCACCGCAAAGCCGCGACCCTGCTCACCGGCACGGGCCGCTTCGATCGCGGCGTTGAGAGCCAGCAGGTTGGTCTGCTCAGCGATGCCGCGGATCACGCTGATGACGCCACCAATCTGACTGCACTGCTGCTCCAGTTGGCCTATGGTGTCGGCGGTGCGCAGCACTTCGCGGTTGATATGGTCGATGGCCTTGATGGTGCGCTCCACCACATCCTCGCCCTGACCAACCACGTTCTGCGCCTCCTGGGTCATGCGGGCGGCTTGCAGGGCGTTGCCCGCCATGTCTTGGGAGGTGGCGGCCAGCTCCTTGATGGCGGTGGCGACTTGATGGGTCTCCCCTTGCTGATCGGCAATGACCTCCTGCGAGCGGCAGGTGCGCGCTTCGATCTCGGTGGCGCTCTCCACTACTGTGACGCCATTTTCACGCACCCGCAGCATCAGGGTGCGCAGGGTCTCCAGGGTCACGTTGTAATCCCGGCTGATGGCGGCCAGCTCGTCCTGACCAACGATCTCGATATGCTGGCTGAGATCCTGGGCGTTGACCCGGGCGGCGATATCACGCACCCGCCCTACGGTGTCGCGCAGGGAGAGATAGGCACCGATCATCAGGTAGAGGTAGAGCAGCAAGCTGGCGGTCAGCGGCGCGGTGACCCACCAGAAGTGGCGTTGGTTGGCGGCCAGCCGCTGATGCAGGTCGGCCTCCAGCCGCTGGCGTACCTGGCCTGCCAGCGCGGTGATAGCCTCGTCCATCTTATCCCCCAGCGCTTGCACCTCCTTGGTGGAGAGCTGCACCAGCTGATCCTTCATCATCTTGTTTTCCATGGTCTCGACCCCCTGACGCACCAGCCGTATCAGAGCATCGGTCTGCTGACCCAGCTCGGCGCGGTAGGCCGGTTCAATCTGGTAGAGCAGGGTCAGGTCGGCCTCCAGCTCTTGCAGAGTGGCGCTGATAAGGTCTAGACGAAAACGCAGGCCGCTATAGCCCTCGGCCTGAAACAGGCCGAAATCGGCGATGGTGGCGGCGCGATCCCGCACCTGAGCCAGCAGGTCGCGCAGCTGCGGCAACCGCTCGCTGGCGAGGATCACCATGTAGTAGGTACCGAGCGCCGGATCCTGGATCAGGCTGCTACTGGCGGTAATGTGCTTGTAGAGGTGGCGCACCTCGGTCAGCAGCTTGTCGTGGCGCAAGTTGCTCTGCTCCACTTCCAGCTTGCCCGCTTTACTCTGCAGGGCGGCCCAGCCCTGCTGGATCACCTCAAAGGAGGGGTTGTTCTGGCGGGTGTCGGCAAAGGCTTGCAGGCTCTGATCAACGGCTTGCGCGGCTGCCTTGACCTGATCATCACCGACCGGATCCACTTCATAGGCGTGACGGGTTACCAGATTGCGATGAGTGAGCAGGGCTTGCTCGATAGCGGGCACGGGGGTGAGATTGACCACTCCCGCCAGCTCGCGGTTGGCCTGGACGTTGTCATCCTGCAGCCGCCCCAGCAGATTGGTCATGCTGTAGGCCAGTGGCAGCAGCATCAGGCAGGACCAGAGCAGGAATTTGTATTTGAAGGAGAGCTGATTGCCCAGCCGGATGGCGGGGTTGAAAATCCATTTCATGTTAAGCCTCGATACCTGAGTGCGGGCGTGATTCGTGTTGCCTGAATAGTACTCCGAGCGGCCTCTCTTGGGTGATGGCCGGTTGCAAGTTGTGATCCCCTTGGCTTTTTACTTCCGGGCGGGGGCGCCGTCAGCCGCACCAATAGAAAACGGGCCACCCGAAGGTGACCCGTGGTCGATAAGGGGAAACCGATCAGTTGAACGCCAGGAAGGGCGAGACGCAGAGCAGCAGGCCGGTGACGATGATGATGTAGAGGGAGGTGCCCTTGTACTTGTGCAGCGCCGGTACCTGATAAACCAGATAGGCCGGGATGAGGCAACCCACCATGCCGAAGATGGGGCTGCAGATGGAGGTGAAGCTCAGTACCGGTGCGTTGAGCACGATGGCCCCCCAGGAGAGCATGACGGTAAACACCATGATGCCCTTACCCACCAATCCTTTGTTGATGCGGTTTTCCGGCAGCACCCGGCGCAGCAGGTTCATTGCCAGCCCCTGACAGGCTTCACGGAAACCGAGGTAAACGCCGAAGTAGGCGGTCATTACCGCAAAGATGTTGAGGGTGAGGCTCAGGAGCTTGAGGGTCTGGCCGGGCATCCCCTGCGCCACCATCGCCAGTGCAGAGATGTTCTCCTCGGAGGCTTTGACCGCCTGATCGTGACCCATGGCAAGAGTGAAGGAGACGGCGTAGAAGAACACCACCACGAACAGGATGCCGAAGGCGATATTCATGGCGCGCATCGCCTTGAAGCGGGCCACTTCCAGCGACTTTTCCCGCGAGCGGTAGGAGATCACCATGGGGCTCAGGCTCTGGATAAAGAGGATGGAGGTGAGGGTGAAGGGCAGCATGATGATGGCATCCTTCATCCAGTCACCGGCAGCGGGCATGGCGGTGATGTTGGCCGCATCCCACTTGTCCACCATCATCAGGCCGAGCACGGCCACCACGCTGATCTTGGTCAGCACCATAAAGGTGGAGATCTTGAACAGCAGGTTCTCGCCGCGCGAGGCCAGTGCCACCAGACCGCAGATCAGCACCAGACCGTAGAGCGGGTTTTCGGAGAGCAGGCCGTCGGTGACGCCGAAGCTCTGCAGGAAGGAGGCGCTGTCATTGGTGATGGCGGTGGAGTAGACGAAGACCCAGATCACCAGCATCACGAAGTAGAGCGCGCCGAGCAGTACACCCCAGTTCTTGCCGAGGTAGCCGGTGATGACGCTGGGGTAATCCTTGCACTCCGGCGAGGTGGCCAGGGTGTTGATAAAGAGGCGCTGGAACATGTACATGGCGGGGTAGCCGATCACCGCCGAGAGCAGAAAGACCCACAAGCCCATCAGACCCACCTGTACCGGCAGGAAGACGATCCCTGCGCCGATGGCCATGCCGATGCTCATGATGATCCAGCCCCAGTCGGTGCTGTCGAAGCGAACCGCTTCTTTCCATTCCAGCGTGCCCATCACGGGGCTGGCGAGTGTAGTGCTATGCGCGTCCATTAAAACCTTCTTTTTTGTAGGGATGTGGGAAAGCGGCGCAAATATAGTTGAATGAAACTGTCATAAACAATGCCCATAAGAGTACTTTTGTTCAAATCAGGATGGTGATCACGGTTTATATTGAGGCCGAAAGGTGCCTTTAAACGCCATTTTTGTATCTTTTTGTTGAATGGATAAAGTAAAAAGCAAATAATGTTGAACAGAATGAGATTCATGATTGCAAAAAAAATTGCACAAACAGGAGTGGCTATATGAAACGCATCATCACAGCAGCAGCGGCACCTGACGCTATCGGTCCCTACAGCCACGGCACTGCCTATGGCGACCTCATCTTTACCTCCGGTCAGTTGCCGGTCTGCAAGCAGCAGGGTGGTGTGGTGGAAGGGGGGATTGCCGCCCAGACCCGCCAGTCACTGGAGAACCTGAAATCCGTGCTGGAAGCCGCTGGCGGCTCGCTGGATACCGTGCTCAAAACCACCTGTTACCTCGCCGAGATCAGCGATTTTGCCGCGTTCAACGAGGTCTATAAAGCCTATTTCCAGAAAGATTGTCCGGCGCGCAGCTGCTTCGCAGTGAAGGATCTGCCGATGGGCGTCAAGGTTGAAGTGGAAGCGATCGCCCATATCGCTCGTTAATGCTGATAAAAAGGTTCAAGTGATGAAACAAGCGTGGCAGCAGTATCTGCAGATTATTCAACAGGTTGTCAAACCAGCGCTGGGTTGTACCGAGCCAATCGCCGCCGCCTATGCCGCGGCTGTTGCCGTCCGGCAACTGGGCTGTGAGCCCGGTCGCCTCGAGGTTGCGGTGTCGGACAATCTCTATAAAAACTCGATGGGTGTCTATGTGCCGGGCACCGGCAAGATCGGTCTGGCCATTGCGGCCGCGGCCGGTGCCATCGGCGGCAACGCCGATGCCGGGCTGGAGGTGCTGGCTGCGATCCAGCCAGCACAGGTGGATCGTGCCCAGCAGATGATCGATGCCGGCAAGGTGCAGGTGAGCCGCACCGCCGCCCCCGAGTTTATCTTCTGCCGCGTGACCGTTTATGGCACTGATGGCAAGGGTGAAGAACACAGCGCCGAAGTGACTCTGTGCGGCGGTCATACCCGCATCGTCGAGCAGCGCCGCGATGGCGAGGTAACCTTCACCGCCGATCAGAGCCAGGGCGGTGCCACCGGTTCCATCTGCGATGGCGTCGATATCAGCATCGCCGCCATCTACGAGTTCGCCACTCAGGTGGAGTTCGAGCAGATCAGGTTCATCCTCAAAGCTTCCGAGCTCAACGGCAAGCTCTCCGCCGAGGGGATGAACAACCCCTATGGTCTCGAGATCGGGCGCACCATGCAGCAGAACATCGATGCCGGTCTTATCGGCGAGGATGTGATGAACCGCATCGTGATGATGACGGCGGCTGCCTCCGATGCCCGCATGGGGGGCGCGACCCTGCCAGCCATGAGCAACTTCGGCAGCGGCAACCAGGGCATTGCCGCCACCATTCCGGTGATGGTAATTGCCGAGCGCTTTGCGGCCAGCGAAGAGCAGCTGGCTCGCGCCCTCATCATGAGCCATCTGGGCGCCATCTATATCAAGTCCCACTATCCGCCGCTGTCGGCCTTCTGTGGCAATACCGTGACCAGCGCGGCCGCCTCCATGGCCATGGTCTATCTGGCGGGCGGCAGCTTCGAGCAATCCTGCTTTGCCATCCAGAACGTGCTGAGTGACAGTGCCGGCATGGTGTGCGACGGGGCGAAAGCCTCCTGCGCCATGAAGGTGAGTACCTCCTCCGGTGCGGCGGTGCGTGGCTTCCTGATGGCCCTCAACAGCCACTCGGTGTCGGGGCAGGGGATCGTCGCAGGTGACGTGGATCAGACCATCCGCAACGTCGGCCAGATGGTGAAGGAGGGCATGTCTGCCACAGACAGCACCATTATTGATATCATGTCCGCCTGATGTCCCTGTCGGTTGCTGCCCGGCGTCCATTGTCCGGCAGCAACCCTTGCAAGAAGGTCCCATTGTGAAGCTGCAAGAGTTGAGTCCGAGCGATTTTGAGATCCTCAAGTCGATGGAGAACATTGTGGATGGCATCGCCGCCATGTATGGCCAGCACACCGAGGTGCTGCTCCACAGTCTGGATGTGCGCAATCCCTCGATCGTCAAGATTGCCAACGGCCATATCACCGGCCGCAGTGTCGGTGCCCCCATCACCAACCTGGCGATGATGAAGCTCAAGAGCGGGCAGGATATCTCCAGCCCCTACATGACCAAGTGTGCCACCGGCAAGACGCTGCGCTCCATTACTACCGTGATCCGCAACGGGGAGCACAGGGCCATCGGCTTGCTCTGCATCAACAGCGACATGGACGCTCCGCTGCAATCTGTGCTGCGTACCATGATGCCGGAGTGCATGCATCCCCACGAGAGCCATGCCACCCCGGAGGTGTTCGCCCGCAACATCGACGAAGCGCTCAACAGCACCATCGACACCGTCAGTGCCGAGGTGCGTGGCAACGAGGCGGTGCCCCCGTCCCAGAAGACACGGGTCATCGTCAACCAGCTGCACGACATGGGGATCTTCGAGCTTAAAGACAGTGCCCAGATTGCCGCGCGCCAGCTCGGGATCTCGGTCCACTCCATCTACCGCTATCTGCGGGAGATCAAGAAGGGCTGAGCCGATACACTCTGGCCAAATTGGCAGCAAACGGGTCAGCCTTGACCCGTTTTTACGCCCGCTTTAGCCTCTCTGTTTGGGCCATCCTTCGGGCTCATCTGCTATCATCTTCCCCCTTTGTTTTTCTATCTCTCTGAACGTGCTGGAGAAATCATGTCTCGACTCATCTATCTGCTGCGCCACGGCCAGACCCGCTTCAATGCCGAGCAGCGTCTGCAGGGGCGTTGCAACTCCGAGCTGACCGACAAGGGCGAGGCGCAAGCCATCGCCATGGGGCGGCGGCTTGCCGCAGAACTGGCGGATCCCGCCCGCTGGACCGTCTATGCCAGCCCGCTCGGTCGCGCCCGTCAGACTGCGCTGCTGGTGTGCGAGCAGCTGGGGCTGTCAGCGGATCGCATCGTCTGGGACGATCGCTTGATGGAGCTGGGGATGGGGGAGTGGGAGAGCTGCCAGATCCCGGTGCTGCGGCTCGCTCATCCCGAGCTCGATACCGGCAAGGGGGACTGGTATCTGCAGGCACCGGGGGCCGAGAGCTTCGAGAGCATTCAGCGCCGGGCACACCAGTGGTTGCAGGATCCTGCCATCGCCGAGCGGGCCATCGTTATCTCCCACGGTCTGCTCGGTGCCATGCTGCGCGGCGTCTATGCCGATCTCGACTATGAGGCGACCTGGTCACAGGAGTTGCCGCAAGATGCCTTCTATAAGCTGCAGGATGGCCACATCACCCGCATTGCCTGCTCGTTGCCGTGAGGTGGCACCATGGCATGGACCATGATTGCCACCTTCGGATGCCCATTTTTGCCGCAGTTCAACACATCAGAGCACCTTATCGCGGCAAGATGAGGTATCTTATGCCCCGATTTCATCCATTAAACGGATCCGAGACCCCATATGATCATCAAACCCAAGGTTCGCGGCTTTATCTGCACCACCACTCATCCGGTCGGTTGTGAAGCCAATGTTCGTCGCCAGATCGCTTATACCAAGGCCAAGGGCACCATCGAGAATGGTCCCAAGAAGGTGCTGGTGATCGGCGCTTCCACCGGTTATGGCCTGGCCTCCCGGATTGCGGCTGCCTTCGGTAGCGGCGCCGCCACCCTCGGCGTCTTCTTTGAAAAAGCGGGCACCGAGTCCAAGACCGGTACCGCCGGCTGGTACAACTCTGCCGCCTTCGACAAGGCAGCCAAAGAGGCGGGCCTCTACGCCAAGAGCGTCAACGGCGATGCCTTCTCCAACGAGTGCCGCGCCAAGGTGATCGAGCTCATCAAGCAGGATCTGGGTAAGATTGATCTGGTGGTCTACTCCCTGGCCTCTCCGGTGCGCAAGATGCCGGAAACCGGCGAAGTGGTGCGCTCTGCCCTCAAGCCGATCGGTGAGGTCTATACCACCACCGCCATCGATACCAACAAGGACCAGATCATCACCGCCACCGTCGAGCCGGCGAACGAGGAAGAGATCCAGAACACCATCACAGTGATGGGCGGTCAGGATTGGGAGCTGTGGATGGCTGCCCTGCGTGATGCCGGCGTGCTGGCTGACGGCGCCAAGTCCGTGGCCTACTCCTACATCGGTACCGATCTGACCTGGCCAATCTACTGGCATGGCACTCTGGGCCGCGCCAAGGAAGATCTGGACCGCGCCGCTGCCGCCATCCGTGGCGATCTGGCAGCCAAGGGCGGCACCGCTCACGTGGCCGTGCTCAAATCCGTGGTGACCCAGGCCTCTTCCGCCATTCCGGTGATGCCGCTCTATATCTCCATGGCCTTCAAGATTATGAAGGAGAAGGGCATTCACGAGGGCTGCATGGAGCAGGTGGATCGCATGATGCGCACCCGTCTCTACACCTCCGACATGGCGCTGGACGATCAGGCTCGCATCCGCATGGATGACTGGGAACTGCGCGAAGATGTGCAGCAGACCTGCCGCGACCTGTGGCCATCCATTACCAGCGAGAATCTTTCCGAGCTGACTGACTACACCGGCTACAAGCAGGAGTTCCTGCGCCTGTTCGGTTTCGGTCTGGATGAGGTCGATTACGATGCGGATGTAAATCCGGATGTGAAATTCGACGTGGTCGAGCTCTGAGTCTGACTCAAGTGAAAACAGGGCCCCGCGGGGCCCTGTTTTTTTGGCAAACATTCCGCTAATTTGCGGAATTTTATTATCAGCGATCACCTTTTTCCCATATCAAACCCGCTAGTCTTGCGCTGATCGGATCACAGACGGCATTGCCGAGGTACGGAAGCTATGACCACTCCAAACGAGGCGCCCAAGAAGCGCCAACTCCCCACAGTTTATACCCTGCTTTTTATCATCATCGCCCTGATGGCCGCCCTCACCTGGGTGCTGCCAGCGGGCAAATATGACTATGTCACCGCCAAGACCCAGCAGCCGGTTGCGGCAGCGGCCGTGGCCGATTACAGCGGCGACGAGCGGCTGTTGCCGGTGCCTGGCAGCTACACCGAGTTACCCGCCCACCCGCAAGGAATGTTCGAGGTGCTCAAGGCCCCCATTCAGGGCTTTCACAAGGCGGCCGACGTGGCGCTGTTCGTGCTCATCATCGGTGGTTTTCTCGCGGTGACCATGCAAAGCGGTGCGCTCGATGCCGGGGTGGGGGCCATTGTGCGCGGCTTTGCCGGGCGTGAGCGGTTGCTTATCCCGGTGCTGATCGCCCTGTTTGCTCTCGGCGGCTCCACCTTCGGCATGGCGGAGGAGACGGTAGCTTTCTGGGCGCTGATCGTGCCGGTGATGATGGCGGCGGGCTTCGATCGCATGGTGGCGGCGGGGATCATCCTGCTCGGCTCCGGGGTCGGGGTGCTCGCCTCCACCGTCAACCCGTTTGCTACCGGTATTGCCTCCGGTTTTGCCGGTATCCCCATCGGCGAAGGGATCGGTTTGCGGGTCATCCAGTGGCTGCTGCTGGTGATCTTTGCCTCTTGGTTCGTGATGCGCTACGCCAAGCAGGTGCAGCAGGACAAATCCCGCTCCGTGCTGGCCGACATCACCTATGACGACGAGTTCTCCCAGATGAAGAGTGGCAACCTCGCCTTCACCGGCAAGCAGAAGCTCACCATGCTGGTCTTCTTCGGCACCTTCCTGCTGATGATCTATGCGGTGGTGCCCTGGTCGGACTTGGGGATCGACGTGCTGCCCACCTTTGGCTGGTGGTTTGACGAGCTCTCGACTCTGTTTTTCAGCGCTTCCATTCTGATCGCGCTGATCAACCGGATGCCGGAATCCAACTATGTGGCGACCTTCCTGAGCGGCGCTCGGGATCTTATCGGGGTGGCGCTGGTGGTAGCAGTGGCGCGCGGCATCTATGTGGTGATGGAGCAGGGCGTCATCATCGACACCATTTTACACTGGGCCGAAGGGCTGGTGACCGGACTCTCCTCGTCGGTCTTCATCCTGATGGCCTATCTGGTGCACATCATCCTGAGCTTCTTCATCCCCTCCACCTCGGGGCTGGCGACTGTCTCCATGCCGCTGATGGGGCCGCTGGCGGACTTCTCCGGCATCTCCCGGGATCTGGTGATCACCGCCTATCAGTCCGCCTCCGGCTGGATCAACCTGTTCGCCCCTACCGCCGCCCATCTGGTGGCAGGTCTGGCGCTCGCCAAGATCCCCTACGATCGCTTCGTGCGCTGGGTGCTGCCCTTTATCATCGGGGTGGCTCTCATCACCATGGCGGTACTGGTGGCCGGTGCCCTGCTGCACGGCTGATGGCACGAATAAAACCACAGATAACAAAAAGGCTCCCGCGGGAGCCTTTTTCATGAGCTTTGCTTACTGCTTGTAGCCCTTGAGGAAACGGGCGAGGCGGCCGATGGCATCCTCCAGCTCCTCTTCGCGGGGCAGGAACACCAGCCGGAAGTGATCCGGTGCCGGCCAGTTGAAACCGGTGCCTTGCACCAGCAGCAGCTTCTCTTGCTGCAGCAGGTCGAACACCATCTTCTGGTCATCGCGGATGTCATACACCTTGGGGTCGAGGCGCGGGAACATGTAGAGCGCCCCCTTGGGTTTGACGCAGGAGACCCCGGGGATCTCGTTCAAGAGCTCCCACGCCTTGTCCCGCTGCTTGCGCAGGCGGCCGCCCGGCAGGATCAGCTCGTTGATGCTCTGGTAGCCGCCAAGCGCAGTCTGGATGGCGTGCTGCATCGGCACGTTGGCGCACAGCCGCATGGAGGCCAGCATCTCCAGCCCTTCAATGTAACCGCGGGCACGTCCCTTGGGACCGGTGATGACCATCCAGCCCTGACGGAAGCCGCAGGCACGGTAGGCCTTGGAGAGGCCGTTGAAGGTAACCACCATCACATCGTCGCACAGGGTGCAGACGCTGGTGTGGGAGATATCGTCGTAGAGGATCTTGTCGTAGATCTCGTCGGCGAAGATGATGAGGTTGTGCTGGCGGGCGATCTCGATCACCTCCAGCAGGAACTCGCTGCCGTAGACGGCACCGGTCGGATTGTTGGGGTTGATCAGTACCAGGCCGCGGGTGCGCGGGGTAATGCGGGCGCGGATATCGTCGAGATCCGGATACCAGTCAGCTCCTTCATCGCAGCGATAGTGCACCGCATGGCCACCGGAGAGAGTGACGGCCGCGGTCCAGAGCGGGTAGTCGGGGGAGGGCACCAGCATCTCGTCGCCATTGTTGAGCAGCGCCTGCATCGCCATCACGATCAGCTCGCTGGCGCCATTGCCAATGTAGATGTCGTCGATATCGACCTTGCGCATCCCTTTTTGCTGGTAGTACTGCATCACCGCTTTACGGGCAGAGAACAGCCCCTTGGAGTCGCAGTAGCCCTGGCTCAGCGGCATGTTGAGGATCACATCCTTGATGATCTCTTCCGGCGCATCAAAGCCGAACGGGGCCGGGTTGCCGATGTTGAGCTTGAGAATGCGGTGGCCTTCGTCTTCGAGACGGCGAGCCTCTTTATGCACCGGGCCGCGGATGTCATAGCAGACATCGTCGAGCTTGTGCGACTTGTCGATTGTGAACATGGTGAGTGTGATTCCTTCCCCACAGGGACGCGTTGGCGAAAAAGGTGATTTTTAGTATCAAATTTCTTTTCCCCTATTCTTCACAGAATTGAATGCTAGAACAATCCTCTTTTTAGAGGAATTCCCTGATTTTTAGCCCTAAAACAGGGTTGCTAGAACGTTAAATTCAGCACGATCTTTGGTGCTAACCAAGGTTAACTAGTGAAACATGGGGAACGAATTAACAAAGCTGCCTGACTGTGTTGCAATATCCGGATCCTGTGGCACGATTGGCTTGTGTAAAAAATCGTCTTCGTCCCCCTTTTCGATGAGTTGAATGGCACTCATGGTGTCATCTTTATGTGGTTCGCTCATCGGTGTTCACTTCTGCGAGGTTTTCCCATGCAAGCACCCGTTCCAGGCCGCTATCGCCACTTCAAGGGGGGGTACTATCAAGTGCTTGCCCTGGCTCTGCATACCGAAACCCAGGAGCAGCTGGTAATTTATCAATCCGAGCAGGATGGTCAGGTCTATGCCCGTCCCGTCGCCATGTTCATGGAGTGGATTGAGCATCAGGGGCAGGTTGTCAGCCGTTTTGCCCCTGCAGGAGACTGACCAGGCCTCCGTTTTTATCGTTCAAGGGATGAGCACTCGAGCTAAACGGTGTCACAAGCTGTCGCATGACGCCCTTGGGTATGAGATGTGCAACCGGCTGTCTTAATGATAAATCCCTTATCTAATCAACTAATTGTGACGAACCTCACATTCAGTGAGCTCTGCCTGCCGGGTTCGCAATCTGGACTCACACTCCCATAATGCTGCGCTTGTTCAAGCATGGGCCCTTCTCGGGTCTTGTTCGGTGTTATCTCAAATGGGAGAAATAATGTGAAACCTGTTGCTGCTGAGTTTATGGGCACTTTCTGGCTGGTATTGGGCGGTTGCGGCAGTGCCGTGCTGGCTGCTGCCTTCCCTCACGTCGGGATTGGTCTGCTGGGGGTCTCGCTGGCTTTCGGTCTGACCGTGCTGACCATGGCGTTTGCCATCGGCCATATCTCCGGTTGCCACCTCAATCCGGCCGTGACCGTCGGTCTGTGGGCGGGTGGTCGTTTTCCGGCATCCGGTGTACTGCCTTATATCGTGGCGCAAGTGCTGGGTGGCATTGCCGCCGCTGCCGTGCTTTACGTGATTGCCAGCGGTCAGGCCGGGTTTGATCTCTCTGCCGGTTTTGCTTCCAACGGCTACGGTGAGCACTCTCCGGGTGGTTACAGTCTGACTGCCGCACTGGTGTGTGAAGTGGTGATGACCGGTTTCTTCCTGTTCGTCATCATGGGCGCCACCGATAGCCGTGCGCCTGCCGGTTTCGCGCCGATCGCCATCGGTCTGTGCCTGACCCTGATCCACCTCGTCAGCATTCCGGTGACCAATACCTCGGTCAACCCGGCTCGCAGTACCGGTGTTGCGCTGTTTGTCGGTGACTGGGCTATCAGCCAGCTGTGGCTGTTCTGGGTTGCTCCGATTGTCGGTGCCATTCTGGGTGCGCTGGCTTATCGCCTGGTGGCGACTGAGCAGAAGTAATCATTTGCGAAACAAAGTGTGGTATCGACACGCCTGCGGGCGTGTTTTTTGTTTCTGGAGGGGCGAGAAAAGAGCATTAACCGAGGCTAACCTCAGAGCCCTTTGGCCTGCAGCATCTCTTTGTAGCGCAGGTGGAGGAGCTGGACGCGCTCCACATAGGCACGGGTTTCCGCATAGGGTGGGATACCGCCATGTTTTTGTACGGCGCCCGCGCCGGCGTTGTAGGCCGCGGTCGCCAGCGCCACGTTGCCGTCATACTGCTTGAGCAGTCCCGCCAGGTATTTCACCCCGCCGAAGATATTCTGCTCCGCCAGCAAGGCATTGCCGACCCCCAACTCCCGCGCCGTGGCGGGCATCAGCTGGGTCAGCCCCATGGCCCCCTTGCGGGAGACCGCCAGCGGATTGAAAGCGGATTCCGCATGGATCAGCGCCCGGATCAGCGCCGGCTCAACCTGATAGGTTTTGGCGGCCGCCTTGATGGTGCTGGCATAGTCATAGAGAAACAGCCCTGTGGTCTGCCAGTTGACGCTGGATTTGGGATCGCAGGCGAAGCAGTCGTTGAACAGCAGCAGCTCGTAATGGCCCTCTTCGGGTGCCATATCGGAGTAGCGAACCACCCCGTTTTGTTGCACCGATTTATAGACCTGGATCTGCTTCTTGCCGTTGGTGGCGACTGCCGCTGTTTGAGCGGTGTCGGGTTTTGGGGCGGGAGTGGCATCTTTGCTCGGACGCAAGGGGGAGGGAGCTGCTGTCAGGAAGATCACCTCCGCGGGGGGGGGAGTCTGGCTCCATCCGCTCAGGGGGATCAACAACATATGGCCTGCCAGCATCCATGCTTTCAACCCTAATACTCCTTCTTGTGATGACCATGTTGAGTAAAGCATCATGACGAGGGCAGAACAAGCGGCCAACAGGGGGCAAATGATCCGATTCGGTGACCGGGATCAAAGTATCCGCAGCAATAAAGGATTGTCATCATAAAGCGCGGTTTTGGCAGTCGGGCGGTGGGTCATGGCCTCTTCCACTAGGTAAGCAAGCTGCCCGCGACGTCCGCTTTTTTGTTGACGAAAGGCATGCTATCGTGCTGGCGTCATGTGGTCGGATTAGCGCACCGTATCTGGCACTAATAACTGATTATCAAAGGATTTGTCTGTGACAAGCAAGCTGGCGATGGAACTCACTTTCGAAGAGTACTGCGACGCCGACCTCTCCCTTATCAGGGACTATTACGAGACGACGTTTTCCCACTATGTGCCGGATCTGGCCGAGCGGATCTTTGTCGTGCGTGATGCTCACTGGCTGGTGGGGGCGGTTCGGTTGCGGGACGAGGAGGAGTTTTACCATCTGTGCGGCTTTCGCCTGTTGCCCCACTACCAGTCGCTGGGATTGGGGTCACGGCTGTTGCAGCACGCCTGTCACGGTCTGTTGGACAAACCTGTGGTCTGTCAGGCGCTGCCCTTCGAGAAGCCTTTCTATCTCAAGGCCGGGTTTGCCGATATGCCCCTCAATCAATTGAGCGGGTCGCTTTTCTCCCTCTACGAGCGGCAGCAGCAGCAGGGTTATCAGGTGGAGCTGCTGGTACGGGATACCACCCAGCCCCTCCTGAATTGAGCGGTTTAGCGGGGTTTGGTCAGCAGGTGGATCTTGCCCGGTGACAGCTCCAGCCCCAGCAGATTCTCCTTCAGCCAGGCCTGATCCGGGTCCTTGTCATTGAGTTTGTAGACCGGTTTGGTCTCGAGCCGCTTCTCCATGCTCTGCAGCAGCATGTTGAGCATCAGCCCGAACTTCTTCTCGGCAGCCTCCGGCTCCAGCTTGTACTCCACCAGCTTCATGTTATCGAGAAACAGCGCGCTCTGGCTCTTGTCATAGCGGGGTCTCGCCTCATAGGTCATCTGCAGGCGGGCGTCATATTCGGTATTGTCTGGCAGGGCGATTTTGAGCTTGCCCTTGCCATAGACCCGGGCGGTATCGGGGCGTTGGCGACCGATCTGGACATCGCTCTGCTCCAGCTGAACGTGGGCCTTGATGATGCCCGGCAGCTCCAGCTGTTTGTCGACTTGCACCTGAGATTGCAGGTACTGGTTTATCTGTTGCTCATTGATGTCATATGAGCCTTGGCCTAGCATGGCCAGGCTGAGCAGCATAGATTGCAGGATCATGCGTGCGACCTGATAGAATGGATTTGCCTTACAGCATACCATCCCGGCCGGTTGGGGTCTGCCCACCGCGCTGTTTGTCGATTAGAAGGAGTCCCCGTTGTTTAACGGTCTGGAACACGATCTTCAACTGCTGTTTTCCCGTTTTCTGGGTTGGCTGCTACTGCTTTTTCATACCGTGATTGTCACCGGTGTGTCGTTTCGGGTGGTGATGAAACGCCGTCCCATTGGGGTGTCGCTGGCCTGGCTGGCGCTGATCTATGCCATTCCGTTTGCCGGGGTGGGTTTCTATGTGCTGTTTGGTGAAATCAAGCTGGGGCGCCGCCGTGCCGAGCGCGCCCAGGCCATGTATCGCCCTTATGCCATCTGGATCCGGCAACTGGCCCGTCTGTTCCCGCAGCACTGCTGCGAAGTGGGCGCCAAAGCACAGCCGCTGCACGATCTCATCCAGGGACGGCTCGCCATGCCGATGCTCTCCGGCAACCGCATGACCTTGCTCAACAAGCCGGACTGGATCTTGCGCGAGATTGCCCAGGATATCCGTCGCTCGACCCTCTCCTGCTATCTGGAGTTCTACATCTGGCATCCGGGCGGCGATGCCGACGAGGTGTGCGAGGCGCTGATTGAAGTGGCGCAACGCGGCGTGGATTGTCGCTTGCTGCTCGATTCGGTGGGCAGCAAACAGTTCTTCCGCTCCCACTGGCCCAAAAAGCTGCGCAAGGCGGGGGTCAAGCTGGTGGAGGTGCTGCCGGTCGGCGCCTGGCGCATTCTGTTCCAGCGTCAGGATCTGCGGATGCACCGCAAGCTGGTGGTGATCGATGACAGGGTGGGTTACACCGGCTCCATGAACATGGTGGATCCCCGTTTCTTCAAGCAGGATGCAGGGGTTGGCCAGTGGGTCGACATCATGATCCGGGTGCAGGGGCCCATGGTGCCGCTGATGTGGTCGATCTTTGTCTGGGACTGGGAGATGGAGACCGGCGAGCGGCTGCTCGACAGTCTGCAACATGAGCCGGAAGCCTGGCCCCAGACCAACTACCGCGCCCAGCTGATCCCGTCTGGCCCCTTCGTCGGCGGTGACTGCATCCAGCAGAGCTTGCTGCTGGCCATCTATCAGGCGCGCAGCCATCTGGTGCTGACGACCCCTTACTTTGTACCCGACGATCCGCTGGCAGCCGCACTCAGTTCGGCAGCGGCGCGCGGAGTGCAGGTGCAGCTGGTGTTGCCGGCACGCAACGACTCCATCATGGCCAATTACGCCTGCAACGCCTTTATGGAGGAGCTGCTGGCGGCCGGGGTGGAGATCTACCGCTACGATGCCGGTCTGCTCCATACCAAGAGCGTGCTGGTGGATGATGACTTCGCTCTGGTGGGGACGGTCAATCTGGATCGGCGCAGCCTCTGGCTCAACTTCGAGGTGACCCTGCTGGTGGACAACCCCTCGTTCGTGGCCCAGATGACCCGGTTGGTACAGGGCTATATGGCGGAAGCCACCCCGATGACCTTGGCCCAATGGCAGGCCCGCCCCTGGTACAAGAAGGCGATGGAGAACATCTTCTATCTCTTCAGCCCCTTGCTGTGATGTTGTGGCGAGCCGCAAGAAAGTGGACTCGCCATCTGATTGGACTTGCCTAGCCCCGAGTCCGCCCCGTAGAGTGCAGTGACAACTCCCTGGAGACACATGGATATATGAAAAAGATAGTGGCCCTCGCCGTGGGTGCGGCACTGGTAGGTGGTGGTCTGGCTGCGTGCTGGTACACGGGCAACAGCTTCGACAACATCATGGCGGAGCAGATCGCCAAGGTAGAGCAAGAGACCGGTATCGACATGCAGTGGCAGCCGGGTAGCAGCAACCTCTTCACCCGTGACGGGATCCTGAAGGTCGTGGTGACGCCGGAGGAGCTGGCTGCCATCGACAGCGAGCTGGAGGGCAGTCAGCCCATCGAGTTGCAACTGGTGGTCAAGAGCCAGATCCTGCCGCTCTACATCAAGAGCCACTTCCTGCTCGATACCCATAATGGCACTCTGGCACCGGTCTTTACCGCACTGGGTATGGAGCAGTGGGAGCTCGGTCTGGAGTCGGTCACCAGTCTCTGGACCCAGGGTAACAGCAGCCGTTTCTGGGCCAATGAATTCAAGATCAAACAGGGGCTGGACGAGTTCAGCTTCCTGCCCCTGAGCGGTGAGTTCCACGGCAATCTGGAGGGGAATGGTCACCTCACCATGACCTGGCAGGGGATGACGGTCCATGAAGAGCAGAGCAAGATGGACTTGGTGCTGGCCGATCTGAAAGGGAGTGCCGACATTGCCGAGATCAGCGGTGTGCTCCTCTCGCCCCAGAGCGAGATGACCCTCTCGGCCCTCACGGTACAACTGCCTGACGGCGTCAAGGTCGCCCTGCAGGGGATGACAACCGAGACTCAGCTGACCGGTGATGATGCCCAGACCCTCTCCAGCAGCTATCAGATGAAAATTGCCAAGCTGGATCTGGAGAACGAGACCGACACCCTGGCGGTGACCGACAGCAAGTTGGCGCTCAACCTCAACGGTCTGGATCTGGAAGGGTATCAGGGGCTGCAGGCCGCCGGTGGCAAGGGGGTTGAAGATGCAGCCATCCAGCAGGCGCTGGACAAGATGCTCAAACGTGGCGCGACCCTTGAACTGGCCGATCTCAGCGCCAAGCTCAACGGTGAGGCGGTGGCCATGAAGGGGGATGTGAAGCTGGCCTCTACCTCGCTGGAGCAGCTGTTCAACAGCGACTCGGGGATGCAGGCCCTCTCCGGCGTGCTGCATGCCAGCCTCAGCGACAAGTTGGGCAAGGCGGTGCCGCAACTGGCCCCCATGCTCGATCAGCTGACCCTGATGGGTTATCTGAAGGCCGACAATCAAGCTCTGACCTCCGAGCTGAAGCTGGAGAAGGGCGCGGTGACGGTAAACGATCTGCCGCTCTGACACTCGGCGCAGAAACAACAACGGCTCCCGCGGGAGCCGTTGTTGTTTCTGGCGTTTGCATACGAGCTATGTGGGCGGATTACTTGAAGACCACCGTCTTGTTGCCGTAGACGAACACCCGCTCGTTCAGTACCAGCTCCAGCGCGCGGCTCAGCACCGATTTCTCCACATCCCGACCCGCCTTGGCCATGTCGTCCGCACTGAAGGCGTGACCGACGTGGATCACGTCCTGTTCGACAATGGGGCCTTCATCCAGATCGTCGGTCACGAAGTGGGCGGTGGCACCGATCAGCTTGACGCCGCGATCAAAGGCCTGCCGGTAGGGGCGGGCACCGATGAAGGCGGGCAGGAAGGAGTGGTGGATGTTGAGGATCTTGCGCGGATAGGCCTCGACGAAGCTCGGGGTCAGCACCCGCATGTACTTGGCCAGGATCACATAGTCAGGCTCATAGCCGTCGATGATGGCGCGAACCTGCTCCTCATGTTCGGTCCGGCTCAGACCCTCGTGACTGACGGTGTGGAACGGGATATCGAACTTGCCGGTGAGCTCGGCCAGGGTGTCGTAGTTGCCGATCACCGCGACGATATCCATATCCAGCGCGCCCGCGTAGTTCTTCATCAGAATATCGCCGAGGCAGTGGGTCTCTTTGGTCACCAGGATGACGATACGCTTCTTGCCCGCCTTGACCAGACGGCGCTGGGCACCGGTGGGCAGGGCATCATCGAGGTCGGCCAGCAGGGTCTCGTCGTTGAAGCGTCCCTCCAGCTCGGTACGCATGAAGAAGCGGCCATTCTCGTGATCCACAAACTCATCGTTCTTGATGATGTTGAGCTGGTGCTTGTAGCAGATGTTGGTGATCTTGGCGATGAGCCCTTTGGCATCCGGGCAATCCGTGAGCAGTATTTTCTTTTCCATCTCTGTCATTTTCCGTTTGTGGTGTTGGCGCTGCTGTCTGCGCCGGCAGCGTTGTTCAGGCTCTCTTTTCGGGCCCTGTTTTTTGTTTCGGGAACTATGCCATAAACCGATCCGCGCCATAAAGAAATTCGCCAGTCATGGCCTCTCGTGCTGGCGATCGGGCTGCAGAGCGCGATCCCGGGCGCAATGTTGAAACGCTTTTCAGCCTGCGGGGGATTTTGGCTGGTATCTGCAACCGTTTTTCTTTAGGCTGTCTGCGCTTATTCTCAGGGCGGGGTGCAATTCCCCACCGGCGGTATCCCGATTGACTCGGGGAGCCCGCGAGCGCCCGACTTGGCTGATTGCCGGGTCGGGGTCAGCAGATCCGGTGAGATGCCGGAGCCGACGGTCATAGTCCGGATGAAAGAGGATAAGACAGACGTTGCCGTGTTGGCCCTGTGGGCTGGCCGCCGCATGCCCGTCTCTGTCTGCCTTTCCATGCCCTGATTCTGGTCCTTGTCTTGTTTAGGAGTTTTACCATGAATCAGTCTCTACTCAGTGAATTCGGTGATCCCGTTGCCCGTGTCGAAGCGGCGCTGTCTGCCTTGCGTGCCGGAGGCGGCGTGCTGGTGGCCGACGATGAAGATCGGGAGAACGAGGGCGACCTCATTTTCGCCGCTGAATCCATGACCAATGAACAGATGGCACTGATGATCCGCGAGTGCTCCGGCATCGTCTGCCTCTGCCTGCCCGACGAGCGGGTTCGCCAGCTGGAACTGCCGATGATGGTGGAGGCCAACTCCAGCCACTACCAGACCGCCTTTACCGTGACCATCGAAGCTGCGCAGGGGGTCACGACCGGTGTCTCGGCGGCTGATCGCATCACCACCATCCGTGCAGCCATCGCAGACGGCGCCAAACCGGGTGATCTGCACCGCCCGGGTCATGTTTTCCCGTTGCGTGCGCGAACCGGTGGGGTGCTTACCCGCCGTGGTCATACCGAAGCGACGGTCGATCTGATGCAGCTGGCTGGCCTCAAACCGTTTGGTGTGTTGTGTGAATTGACCAAAGAAGATGGCTCGATGGCGCGTCTGCCAGACCTTGTTGCGTTCGGTCGCAAGCACCGGATGCCGGTGCTGACCATCGAGGATCTGGTGCAATATCGTCAATTGTTGTCAGAACGTACAGCCTGAGCCTCATACGAAATTGTAATAAGGCAAAAATTTGGTTAACCTTTGTCCGTGCCCCCACCACACGGCACTCATTTTTTAGACGAATCTGGACAAAAACTGTTCATTCAAAAAAAAATGAGGGTTTTAATGCATTTATCTGTGGTGGGGACTATGCAAAGTAGGATTTTTTTGTGCCATAATCACGCCGCTTGCTAAACGTCTGGCGAGTTCAAGGGAGCTTTAAAAATGAAAAAATTGTTGTTGGTAGGTGTTGTTGGTCTGTCCGCTCTGCTGGGCGGTTGTGCAAACACCAGCGAACTGGAAACTTCCGTTCAGAATCTGTCTAACAAAGTTGACCAACTGGCTCAAGATGTTAGCGCAGTTCGTGCTGATCAGTCCAAAATCGCTGCTGATGTTGCCGAAGCCAAGCAAGAAGCTATGCGTGCTAACCAGCGCATCGACAACATGGCTACTTCCTACAAGAAGTAATCCATGCGAAAAAAATGGCGCAGTTTTGCGCCATTTTTTTTTGCCTGAAATTCACCGTATTTCCACTATTCCCACAGCACCTTATTCCCACAGTACCTTCTTCGTACTTGACCCATGAGGTCATGCCGGCCTCCCGGCACTCCCCCATCATTACCAGCCAGTTCGATTCCGCTCAGTAGAGCAGACTATAGAGTTTGCGACGGTAGCTCTGCGCCGCCGGTGTGCTGCCCATGGTCGCCAGAATATCGAGATAGGTCTTTCTGGCATCGCCGAATGCCAAATCCCGTTTGAGGATCTCCAGCAGCAGTCCCAACGCCTCTTCCTTACGACCAGCCTGGTTGTATTGCACCGCCAGCTCCTGAGTCAGGGCAAAATCATCAGGCTGCTCTGCATGACGGGCTTCCAGCGCGCGCAGCTCCGGGCTGTCTGCCGCTTGCAGGGCCAGCGCCAGCCGTGAGCTCAGGGTATGGAAGTGGCTAGCCTGCGCCGCCATCGGGATAGTGCCGAGGCGCTCCTGCGCTTCATCCAGCAGGTTGAGGTCGAGCGCAGCTTGAATGAGCCACAGGCTGATGTCGTGACGTTCAGGAGCCAGCTGGTGTGCCTTGGTCAGATGGGCATAGGCGATGCTGGGCTGCTCGTCAGCCAGCGCCTGTTGTCCCTTGGCCAGCAACTCTTCCTCTTCTTTGGGGGCGAAGGCGGAGAAATACTGGCGCAGGGTGGCTTCATCCTGCGGTCCTTCGATGATCCCCTGTTCGTCAGGGCGACCCTGATGGAACAGCACCAATGCGGGCAGGGCGCGCAGGCCGAGCTGGCTGGCCAGCGGTTGCAGTTGGGGATCGTTCATATCCACCTTGGCCAGGGTGACCTGCTCATTGGCGGGCCCAACCAGTGATTCGATCAGCGGTGTCATCCCCTGGCACTCCGGCATCTGCGGAGCATGGAAATAGATGACGACCGGCTTCTTCATGGACGCATCGATAAGTTCAGCGTGAAAATTCTGGGGAGTAATGTCGACGATCATGAGTTGGACTCTTCAGAAAGGGTGTTGAGTAACATGGGGTTAAGCGAGTGGCAATTCAAGCGCTCATCCAGCCGGTAAAAGGCCACGGGGGCTGCCGTCGCCGCGAGACTGAGCCAGCCGCTGGCAAAGGGCCAATCCTGTACCTGATAAGGGGTGTCATCGAGTCGGTTGTCGAGTCGCCACCCTTCCTCCGGGAGAAACCGCACCTTCTCCAGTCCCGCCGCTATGCCGCCACCGTGGGCTTTCAGTACCGCTTCCTTGCGCGACCAGAGCCGGTAGAAGGCACTCTCCTGCTCTTGGGCAGGCAGTGCGCAGAGCCACTCATATTCACTCTGTGCATAAAATCGGCGGGCCAGGGGGAGGGGATGATGCCGCCGTTTGCCCAGTTCGATATCCACCCCAAGCGGCCCATGCGGGCAGAGCGCCAACACCAGCCAGCTGCCACTGTGGCTCAGATTGAACTGCCAAGCATCATCATGCAGTCGGGGCTTGCCGTGGGGGCCGTTGCAAAATTGCAGACTGGCGGCGGGTTTTTGCAGTCGCTCGGCCAATAGCTGGCGCAGCAGGGAGCGGCTCACCAGATATTCCTGACGCCGTTCAGGATGGGTCATGGCTTGCCAGATATGTTGCTCATCGGTTGACAGCCATTCAGGCAATTGAGCAAGCAGTTCCTGGCATACCCTGGCCGGTTTTAACAAAAAAAGATCGGTTTCGATCATGATTTTTCACTTTAAAAAGGTGCTGAAGCAGGGATAAAAGCCAGTTATCTATGAGGCCCAAGGCTCTTTTTGCGATTGTATATTGTTTGGGCATGATCACATTAATTATGAAAAATCGTGCATTTCCTTGCAAAAATGTGAGCTTGATAGGGATTTTCACTTGCCTCGATAGAATTCTTGGATATAGTCGGGTGCTGTTGCCTTATAAATTGCCCTTTGGGGCCGTATTTTAACAAGATTTACTATTTAGCGGGGATAAAGGATTGCGCCACCTGATGCTACTGCTGGTCGCGCTCGGAATGGTGGGTTGTGCCTCGGCACCCCAACCCGAGGTCGCGAGCAAGATCGAAGTTTCCATGGTTGAACCTGTCATCGAACCGGAAGCTTCCCAGACACCCGATGTGAATGAAATCCTGACTGTATATAAAGAGTGGCGTGGTGTTCCGTACCGGATGGGTGGCAGCAGCCAGCGCGGTATCGACTGTTCCGCCTTTGCCCGTGAAGTGTTCCGCAATGCCGTCGGTATCGAATTACCCCGCGATACCCGCTCTCAAGTCCACGAAGGGACGCGCGTTTCCAAGCAGGATCTGGTCGAAGGTGATCTGGTCTTCTTCAAAATCAATCGTCGTCTCAACCACGTTGGCATCTATGTCGGCAATGGCGAATTCATCCATGCCTCGACCCGAGCCGGTGTGACGCGCTCCAAGCTGGATAGCCAATACTGGCGCAACAAGTTCTGGCAAGCTCGCCGGATCGATATCTGAGTCAGGCTGGACAAACGGCTCGAAGTACGGACTGTTTTTCCAACCTCACTTGAACCGGGCTCGATAGCCCGGTTTTTTATTGCCCTCGTTTAGACTTTCCCGAGTCAAATCACTATAGTGTGGGCCCGTTTTCTTCGGCAGGCTCAGCATGAAACCCCGTATCCCATCAGCCGGTGGCCCCAAGTCGGGCGACCGTAAATCCGGACTTCACTCCCGTAATCGCCATCAGGCGGGTTACGACTTTGAGGCGCTTTGCCTGCGAACTCCCGAGTTGGCCGCTCATGTCTTTATCAACGACTACGGCACCCGCACCATCGATTTTGCCGATCCCGATGCAGTAAAGACTCTCAATCGCGCCCTGCTGGCCCATCACTACGGGATTGCCCACTGGGACTTGCCTGCCGGTTATCTCTGCCCGCCTATCCCGGGACGGGTGGACTACCTGCACTGGGCGGCCGACCTGCTGGCCGAGAGCGCAGGCCAGCTCCCTACCGGCAAGGGGGTGAGAGTGCTGGATATCGGGGTAGGGGCAAACTGCATCTATCCGCTGCTGGGGGCCCGTGAATATGGCTGGCGTTTTGTGGGATCGGATATCGATCCGGTCTCGGTCAAGGCGGCCACCCTGCTGGCCAAGAGCAACGGACTCGGCAACCAGATTGAGTGCCGCCTGCAGGGCAACCCCAACCATGTGTTTCGCGGCATCATAGGGCCAAAGGAGCGCTTCGCTCTGACGCTGTGCAATCCGCCGTTCCATGCGTCGCTGGAGGAGGCGAGCAAGGGGACGGAGCGCAAGCTGCGCAATCTGGGCAAGGAGGTGACAGGCGCTCCTGTGCTTAATTTTGGCGGCCAGAAGGCCGAGCTCTGGTGCGAAGGGGGCGAGGCGGCGTTTCTGGCCAACATGGTTGCCCAGAGCAAGGAGTTTGCCACTCAGTGCCTCTGGTTCAGCTCGCTGGTGTCGAAAAAAGAGAACCTGCCGGGGGCGAAAAAGGCGTTGAGTCGGGTGGGGGCGCGTCAGGTACGGGTGATCGACATGGCACAGGGCAACAAGGTGAGCCGGATCCTCGCCTGGTCCTTCCTGGATGAAGAGGGATTGCGTCGCGGCTGGTCGAGCGCGCGCTGACTCCCCACCACAAGGCCCGACTAGGGCCTTTTTTCATAACGACCCCGATGAATTTCCCCTGCTGGCGGCATCTTTGGCAATCGATTTCCTCATTGGCAGATCGTGCTGGTTTACATGGTCTAAGTAGTTACTTCCGCCTTGGTACAGGTGTACGCCGAGATTTTTTTGCACTTACAGCTGAAACTTTAATAAAATAGGACTGGTTAGACCTCTTTACAGGCATTGAATCAAATAGGGATCGGTAGATGAAAGTTGTCGATTTTCTGAAGCGCAAGCGCGAAATTCTGGCGCAGCACCCCTTTGAGCTCAAGGATTGGCTCTCTCCGGCGATCCGCGACTACTGGCGTGAGTTTCAGCAAAAGGCACATCTTCACCCTTTGCTGGGGCGTGTGCTGGACTTGCAAGCCGAGTCCCAGAGCGAGCAGCAGCAGGATGCAGCAACCGTGGCACAAGTAGCCAACGGTCAGCCTGCCGTGGCTCAGGAACCCGCAGTTGAGCTGGGGGCCGAGGCGGCCGAGCTCTATGCTGCCCTGCAGGCTCGCATTGGTGAAGAGACTCATGTCGGCGAGTGGCTGCACGTCAGCCAGCAGATGATCGATCAGTTTGCTGCCGTGACCGGGGATCATCAGTGGATCCACACCGATCCGGAGCGCGCGGCCGCCGAGTCGCCCTTCAAGACCACCATCGCCCACGGCTTCCTGACCCTGGCGCTGCTGCCGCAGTTGACCGGCTCGGTCGACGAGGCAACCCCCGAGTTCCCGACCGCCCGCATGGTGGTGAACTTCGGGCTGGATCAGGTGCGCTTCCCGTACCCCATCAAGGTGGACAGCAACATCCGCGCCCGCACCAAGCTGGCCCGGGTCACCCCCATCAAGGGTGGGCTGGAGCTGCTCAAAGAGATCAAGGTGGAGATCGAAGGGATCCGCCGCCCGGGTTGCGTCATCGAGTCGGTGACCCGCATCTACTTCTGAGCCCCCTCATCGGCATGAATGGTGAAACGGGCCCGCTGTCGTGTGCAACGAACAGCGAGCCCGTTTTTTTGCCTGTTTGTTGCAAGGGGTGAGGCGTCAGCCATAGCGCGCCGACCCCAGCTTGATATGACTCACAAAACGGTGCGCCGTGCAGTTAGCCAGCTCTCATTTTGGCGAGTTGGCGGCATGAGGCGATAGCATGTTATGCCACTATTGGTTTCTTACTCCCGATCCTGGAGACAATAGTGCCCATCAATAACAAGATTATTCTGCCACTGCTGCTGAGCCTCACCATCCTGCTGATCCCGACCCAGTGGATCCCGCTGGAGGGGATCACCGTCATCGAGCAGCGGGTCGTGGCCATTTTCGTGCTGGCCGCCCTCTGCTGGATCCTGGAGCCCATCCCTATCTTTGCTACCTCGGTGCTGATCATCGTGCTCGAGCTGCTGCTGCTCTCCGACAAGGGGCTCTGGTTCATGACTGCCGACAAGGCTGAACCGGGGTTTGGTGAGCTGCTCAAGTCCACCGAGGTGATGGCGACCTTTGCCTCGCCGGTCATCATGCTGTTTCTCGGCGGTTTTTTCCTCGCCATTGCGGCGACCAAATACCATCTGGACGTCAATCTGGCGCGGGTGTTGCTGCGCCCGTTTGGTCAGGATCCCCGGATCGTCATGCTGGGGCTGATGTTGATCACCGCCACCTTCTCCATGTTTATGAGCAATACCGCCACCACCGCCATGATGCTGGCCATCCTTACCCCGGTGCTGGCGGCGTTCCCCGACAAGGACCCGGCCAAAATCGGCTTTGTGCTGGCCATTCCGCTGGCGGCCAACCTCGGCGGGATCGGCACTCCCATCGGCACTCCGCCCAACGCAGTGGCCCTCAAATACCTGACCGGCGAGCATGCCATCTCGTTCGGTCAGTGGATGGGATTTGCGGTGCCCTTTGTGGTATTGCTGTTGCTGCTTGGCTGGTTTCTGCTGGGGCGCTTCTTCCCGAGCACCCTCAAGCGGATGGATCTCAAGATTGAGGGGCGCTTTATGCAGACCCCTCGCGCCTGGGTGGTCTACCTCACCTTTATCACCACCATAGTGCTCTGGCTACTGGGGGATCTGCATGGCATGAGCTCCTACGTGGTCGCCATGATCCCGGTAGCGGTGTTCCTGACCACCGGCATCATCACCAAGGACGATCTGCACAAGATCTCCCTTGATGTGCTCTGGCTGGTCTCAGGTGGTATCGCGCTGGGGCTGGCGCTGGAGGACTCCGGGTTGGCCGAGCGGCTCATCACCCATATTCCGTTCCACGAATACTCCACGCTGGCGGTGCTGGTCGGCGCCTGTCTGCTGGCAGTGGTGATGGCCAACTTTATGTCCAATACCGCAACCGCCAATCTGCTGCTGCCACTGGTGGCGGCACTGGCGGTCAGCATGCCGGAGCTGGCCGAGTGGGGCGGCAGTCATACCCTGATCCTGGCGGTTACCATCTCGGTCTCGCTCGGGATGTCTCTGCCCATCAGTACCCCGCCCAATGCGCTGGCCCACGCCACCGGTCTGGTGGAGAGTCACCAGATGGTGCGCATCGGCGTCATCATGGGATTGGTCGGCACATTGCTGGCGATGGTGTGGATCTACCAGATTGCCGCCTGGGGGCTGATCTAGTTGCTAGTCCGTTTGTCCGATAAGAAAGGCTATGTCCCAATTACGTGTTGCATAGGGCGCCCCAGCGCCTCATGCAAACATGCTTTGATATTTACGCCTTTTCCGTAACGCTCCAGCAT
>NZ_JBFODN010000262.1:0-30900 GCF_040908345.1 Aeromonas sp. R3-1 | reverse complement strand
GGTGGGCGAACAGGGTCTGGTAGCCGTTCTGTCTGGCGCTCTGGGCCAGCCCCGGCACCTGCTGCGAGAGGTAGTAGTAGGGCACCACCCCCTGCTTGAGAAAGCCCACCGGCAGGCCGGTGTTCATCTCGAACTCCGCCAGCACCGTCATGCCGCCGGTGGTGGGGGAGTGGATGGTTTTTTGCCACTGCTGCACGCTGGCGGGCAGGGATAGGGTGGGAGCCGGGGCGCAGATCCGCCCCTTCCAGTCGAGCCAGAGCGACTCATATTGCAGCACGATCACCAGATCCCAGCGCGGCGCTATGCTCTGGGGCGGATAGCTCAGCTGCGGGGCCAGCTCGTTGATCTGCAAGGGGTAGCGAAACACGCTGCCACTTTGCAGCATCTCGTCCACCAGATTGAACAGATAGAGGCCCGGGCCGGAGCGGATGATGTCCCTGTGGTAGTTGACCGCGCGATCCACGTAACGAATGTTGGCCCCCAGCAGCTTGTTGCCGGTCTGGGTGGCAAAGACGCACAGGGCAAAGAAGGCGACGGTGGCAGCGGCTGTGCGCAGCACCCAGCGTGACAGGGCAAAGCGCCAGCAGAGAAACAGTGCCAGCAACACGGTGAAGATGGGCAGGATGGGGTGCTGGTCGAGCAGGATCCGCAGCAGCGCCAGCAGGTTGCCAAAATCATCCCCCCCGAGCGGCACGCCGTAGATGGCGATCTTCATAAAGTTGGCCAGCAGACCTATGCCTGACAACGCGGTAAAGACCAGCCCCATATAGAGGTTGAAGCCCGCCAGCGCGCATAGGCTCCAGCCCAGCACCATGCTGCCCCAGGCGAGATAGTAGTGCTCCGGCCGAAAACCTGACCAGAGCAGAAACTCCCCCAGCTTGAACACCACGAAGCCGTGCAGCAGCACGAAGGTGAGGTTGCCGAGCAGCAGGCTGCCGATGATCCGCCAGCGCAGGCTGCGGCGCAGCTTTGGCAGCACCGTTTTGAGCACGGCGGCGCTCAGGGCCAGCACCAGCGTCAGGCTCACCACCAGATAGGTGAGGTTGAAGCCCTGCTCCGGCAGGGTTTGCAGGATCTGGCTGAAATTGCCGCTCTCGGGGCGATCTTTGAGCAGCAGACCGATGCGCAGCTGATAGCGGCTGGCCAGCGCATCGTCCGGGGCGCGCAGGGTGCTGTTGAGATCCAGCGAGCAGCGGTTATTGCGGCACACCTGACGCTTATCCACCGCTTGACTGAGCTGGTCAATCCGCTCCCCCTTGTCGTTGAGCAGCTCCACCCGCACCTTGTCCCCCGCTTGCAATGGCCCTCGCAACTGCCACTGGCTCCGTACCACCAGATAGAGGCCGCGGCTGTCGCTTTTATAGAGCAGGGCGTGGCGGGTGAGGGTGGCCAGTGGATTGTCGGCGGGGCCCAGCACCAGCGGCTGGGCACGGCCCAGCCAGCTGCCGGGATTGATCAGCGGCAACAACAGGGTCAGCAGCAGCAATCCGCCCAGCAGGGCAAGCAGCAGAGAGGGCAGACTCAGGACGCGGGGGCGGCCTGAGGAGGGGCGATTCATATAAGCTCATCCTTTGAGCGAGTGAGGGAGAGATCGTTCATCCGCATAGAGTTTGACCCGATGGTGCGGGCCTTGTTTCAGCTTGTCAATTTAATGACCACTTAATGAATATTTGGTTACAGCTCAACCTTGCAAATTGTGATCCCGATCGAGGGGTTGTTCGGAATATGTGATGAAAGCGTCATCATGGGGTTTTGCCACTGGCTTGGGAGGGATCTGCTGTTTAGTCTCTCGATAGCGACTGGAGGTACATGTATGAATCCCAAAGTGATGGCACGTCAGGCCAGATTGCTGCGCATGCTGGAGAGCAAGGAAGAGATCCGGATCGGACGCGAGCGCGACTGCCCGCTGCCGCTGGCCCAACTGGTCAAGCTGAAGGATAGCCATCCGGCTGTGGTCAAGGTCTATCGCCACGGTCTCACCGCCGAGGTGTTTCACCTCAAGGTGGAGGGGCATCACTGGTGCCTCAAGCGGCGCCGTCAGGATTCACTGGTGGCCAACCTCGATGGCAAGACCGCCTTTCTGACCGAGCTGGAGCGGCGGCGCGAAATCGAGGCGCTGCGGGAGCTGCATCCTACTGTCCTCTCCCACGTGGTCTGCACCAGCTTTGGCTCGGCGCGGGCCGGTGTGCTGGTCTCTCCCTGGTTGCGGGGTGTGCCGGTCCATCAGCTCAACGAACGCAATCTGGCCCAGATGCTGGAGGTGCAGGGGGAGCTGGCCCGCTGGGGCTGGTTTGACTGGGACCCGAGCCCGGGCAACCTGCTCGATGACGGCGAGCAGATCTGCGTGTTCGACTTTGGCTATATGTGGACCTTCGATCCCCGCTTTGAATACAACTCCAATGGTCTGGTCGACCCGCAGTTCCATGTACCGGAGCGGTTGGAGACCCGCACCCTCTCGGGGCTTTGGCTCGATGAGGCCGATCCTCTGCCGCAATTTCGCTACTGGCGCGAGCTTTGTCTGAAATGGGTGAAACGGGAGATCCACCACCTGATCCGCGAAGGGGCAAGCGCGCCAGTGTTGGCCCGCCTGCACGCCTTGCAAGGGGAGTGGAGCGCCGCGCTGGCGAGCGACGAGGCGCTGGTCGCCAACTGGTGGCGGGACATGTATCGCAGCCATCGGCTTGATGTGGCCGATGATCTGAGTGGCCAGAGCTGCGGCCCGCTCACTCTGCGTCGTCTCGACTGGCTGATGCAGGCGGTGACGGATCACTATCCGCTGCTGGTGGATAATCTCTCGCCTCAGGAGACGGAGCTCGGCCAGACCGGGCTGCTGGCCCGCTTGCAGCAGCTGCGCCGCGAAGCCGTCGCCTGTCAGTTGCCAGCCACCAGCCTTGCCTGAGCCAATACCTTTGCGGAGTACAAATGAACAGGGCGCCGTGTTGGCGCCCTGTTGCATGGTCTGGTTCGCCTCGCGGTGAGGGTCAGTCCAGCAACTCCTGATGGAGGCGGTTGACGATATTGCCCGCCTCGCTCTCCTTGACCAGGAAGCAGAGGTTGTGGGCGCTGGCGCCGTAGCAGATCATCCGGATGTTGTGCTCGCGCAGGGCGTCAAAGACCTGACTGCCCACCCCGTTCACTTCGCTCATCCGGTTGCCGATGAGCGCCACCAATGCCAGACCGGTTTCCACCTCCACCTTGCAAAGCTGGCCCAGCTCGGCCAGTACCTTGTCGCTCAGGATCGGTTCGCCGTTGCTCTGGCTGCCGGTGTGATCCAGCGTCAATGACACGCTCACTTCCGAGGTAGTGATGAGGTCGACCGAGATGCGGTGACGGGCCAGAATGCCGAACACTTCGGCCAAAAAGCCGTAGGCGTGGAACATGTTGAGGCTGTGCAGGGTCACCAGCACCTGCTGGCGGCGCAGGGCGACGGCGCGAAACAGCGGGCTTGAATCTGTGCTGGCGCGGATCCAGGTACCACCGGCGGCAGGGTCCTTGGCGGAGCCGACAAACACCGGAATATTCTGGCGCACCGCCGGTTGCAGGGTGGCGGGGTGCAGCACTTTGGCGCCGAAGGTGGCCATCTCGGCCGCCTCGACAAAGCTGATTTCGGGAATGGGGCGGGCGCGGGTGACGAGGCGCGGATCCGTGGTGTAGATGCCGGGCACATCGGTCCAGATCTCGATACTAGCGGCATCGAGCGCTTCGGCGAGCAGGGCCGCGCTGTAGTCAGAGCCGCCGCGACCGAGCGTGGTGGTGCGGCCATCGCCATCGGCGCCGATAAAGCCCTGGGTGATGATGAGGCTGTCGCCAAGCTGCGGGCCCAGCGTCTGCTGGCAAAGGGTTCGGGTGGTGGCCAGATCGACGGTGGCCTTGCCAAAGCGGCTGTCGGTGCGCATCAGCTGGCGCACATCCTGCCAGTGGGCCTTGACGCCGCGCTGGCGCAACAGCTCGGTAAAGAGGCGGGTAGACATCAGCTCGCCGCAGGCGATGAGGCGATCGGCCAGCTCCGCATCGGTATGCTGGTGGGCTTGCTGGGCCATGAGGCGAATTTCGTCCAGCTGGCCATGAATGAGGGCGCTCACATCAACGGGGTTGCCGAGATCGGCCAGAATGGCCTGCTGGATCCCGGTCAGTTTGGCCAGCTGTTCGTCGCGGCCCGCTTCGTCCAGCTCCCCTTGTGCCAGAGTGACCAGCAGGTTGGTGACACCGGCGCTGGCGCTCAGCACCACCACCCGGGTGGCGGGATTGGCCAGCACGATGTCGGCGCAGTGATTCATGGCCGGGAAGTTGGCGACACTGGTTCCGCCAAACTTGGCGACATTGATCGGGCTCATTGCTTACTCCTGTCTTATTTTAAGATTCCGGTTCCATCGGGCAAAAAAGAGAGGAGGAGGCTGAAAATGGCAGGAATGAACGAAGCTATCCCGGCCAGAAGCACTCCACCTGCAGAGCCCATCCCGTACCGCCCCTGACAGGGCGCGGTGGGGGATGATCACTACCGATGACAACCCGGGGGATTCAGCCCCCGCAGCCGACGTTGAGGTTACCAGTCTCCTCACTCGTCTCGGCGCTGCTCCCCCTGACCCAAGTTCACCGGACGCTGGCGTCCTCCCTTGGGCTGCCTGGGCAGCGCTCCTCTTCTGGCTCCACCAGGGCGGTGGAGTGCATTTAGAAATACCCTGCGTTGGATTGCACTGTCAATCGAGTTTGTGAAAAAGTTCAAATTGTCGGCTAACTCAACACAGAATCAATGGCTTAGGCAATGGTCTTTGACAAAACCTTGGAACGGCGCTGCCAGTTGTAGAGACGCTGGCGCGCCACCGGCAGATCTTCCACCTCCAGCGGATCGAAACCCCGCTCCCGGAACCAGTGGATGGAGCGGGTGGTAAGCACGAACAGGCGGCGAATGCCAAGCCGCTTGGCCCGCTCGGCCACCTTGGCCACCAGCTGATCCCCCCGGTTGGAGTTGCGATAGTCGGGGTGAATGGCGACGCAGGCCATCTCCGCCATCGCCTCTTCCATGAAGCAGTAGAGGGCCGCGCAGCCGATGATGAGGCCATCGCGCTCGATGATGGTGAACTTGTCGATCTCCATCTCCAGTTGTTCGCGGGAGCGACGTACCAGAATCCCTTCCTCCTCCAGCGGGCGAATGAGATCCAGAATGCCACCGATATCCTCGATGGTGGCGGCGCGGGCCTGCTCGGCACTTTCCCGCACTATCTGGGTGCCGAGGCCATCGCGACTGAACAGCTCCTGCAGCATGGCGCCATCATCCTGATAGCTCACCAGATGGGAGCGGGGCACGCCGCCGCGGCAGGAGGCTATGGCCGCGCGCAGATAGCGGGCGGTGCCGGACATCTCTTCGCCCGCCTGCTCCAGCTCCACCAGCAGCTCTTCGGCCTGCTCGGGGAAGAGCTCGGAGATGGCTTCGCCGCGCCTGTCCATTACCCCCTGGGTACTGCTAAAGCAGATGAGTTTGTCCGCCTTGAGGTCGACCGCCACCCGGCGGGCCACCTCTTCGGAACTGAGGTTAAAGCTCTCGCCGGTGACCGAGCAGCCGATGGGGGAGATGAGCACCAGACTCTTCTGGTCGAGCTGGCGAGTGATCCCCTCCACGTCGATGCGGCGCACCCGGCCGCTGTGGCAAAAGTCGATGCCATCATCCACCCCCAGCGGCTGGGCGGTGACGAAGTTGCCGCTCACCACGCTGATCCGCGCCCCCTGCATCGGGGTGTTGGCGAGCCCCATGGAGAGCTGGGCGGTGATGTCGTATTGCAGGCCGCCACACACCTGTTTGATGATGGTGAAGCTCTCGTCATCGGTGACCCGGATCCGCTTGTGGTACTGGGCCTCGATACCGGCGCGGGCCAGCGCCTCATCGTTTTGCGGACGTGAACCAAACACCAGCACCAGGCGTATGCCCAGTGTCTGCAGCAGGGCGATATCGCTGACGATATTGGCGAAGTTGGGGTGGCAGATGGCTTCTCCCCCCATCATCAGCACAAAGGTGGCACCCCGATGCACATTGACATAGGGGGTGGATTGCCGGAAGGCATTGACCAGACTGGGTTCGCGTTCACGCACTTGATATTTCTTCCATAAAAAAACAGCGATTGGCTCAATATATGAAAATTAATTCACAAATCAAGACTAAATATTGATTTTGGCCGTTTCTGGTCTACGAGGGGCGGCTTGGCCGTGCGGATCGGGAAAGAGTGACGGACGGTGCAGATAGCCGTTGGAGCGAGCGGGGAGGGGCCCGCCGGTTGATCCGGCGCGATAAACTGCTATCTTCGATGCTCCTTTTCGTCAGCTGTGTGATTTCACAGGGTTTTATACAAGGACAGAATTCATGGAACAGATTATTTCACCGGCAGATGCCCTGCCGGGACGACGCGAAGCGATGGTGATTGGTCAGCAGCATGCGGTGAATGGCAACCCGACCCAGGGCCCCTGGCCACAAGGGATGGCGGTGGCCTGGTTTGGCATGGGCTGTTTCTGGGGCGTGGAGCGCCTGTTCTGGCAGCAGCCGGGCGTCTACTCCACCGCGGCAGGTTATCAGGGCGGCGTGACCCAGAACCCCACCTACAAAGAGGTGTGCAGCGGGCTGACCGGCCATGCCGAGACGGTGCAGGTGGTGTTTGATCCGGCGGTGATCAGCTACGGCGATCTGCTCAGACTGTTCTGGGAACAGCACGATCCGGCGCAGGGGATGCGTCAGGGTGGGGACATTGGCACCCAGTATCGCTCGGTGATCTTCTATGGTGACGAGAGCCAGCAGATCATTGCCCAGCAGAGCATGGCGGCCTATCAGCAGGCGATGGCGGCAAGCGGTGACAGCCGTGCCATTACCACCCGCATTCTGCCGCTGGCGCCCTTCTACTACGCCGAGGATTACCATCAGCAATATCTGGAGAAAAACCCGGATGGCTACTGCGGATTGGGTGGCATTGGAGTCTGTTTGCCGCCCAGCCTGAACCGCTGAACAGGTTTGTAGTCGATTTCTTAATAAAAGTGAAAATAAATGGTCGGAGGAGGGAACTTATTGCGACCAGTCGGGACTAATTAGGTAGCGTCCAGGGATCGGATGCAAAGTCCAGACACATTTCTTGCCTTGATAACCGCCTGATGAATGAACGCACTGGCGGGTTGAAAATGATAGCAAGCAGGGCTGCCCACCAAGGCGGCCCTTTTCCTTATCTGCTGTTTTGCAATCTTGCGTTGGGCGGGAGAGCCGGACGGCAGATCAGCCGATGGCGCTGTCGAACAGGTTCTTGATGAGATCGATAAACTCGATGAGGAAGGTTTTCTGTTCCGGGGTCGGGGCGCGCAGCCAGACGGCGGAGAGCACCTCCTCCAGATCGGCGACCACGGCATCGGCCTCCTGCATGATGGCGAAACGCACCTTGGGATCGAGCTGGGGGTTTTGCTCGCAAATGGCCATCAGGTTGCTGGCAACTCGGCCACTGACCAGATCTTCGATGGTCTCTTCACCATCGTTCTGCTGTTGGGATTCAAACAATCCCAAACTCTCCACCAGATACTCGATCAGCGAGATATAGCCTTCACTTTCTACCACCATGGTTGCTGCCTCAATACAGTAACAATACGAAAATTAAGCGTATTTTAGTGGCTTGCCCTAGCTTGGCAAGCAGCAGTGCAGGCGATGGCGAGTAAAACTGACTCCGCCCCGCTCCACGCACTCCAGCCCGGTCAACGTAAAGCCATGTCGTAAAAATAGCTCATAACTGAAGGCGCTGGCCTCGGTGGTGATGAGGGTCATACCGAGCCCTCTGGCCCCCGCGAGCGCCGTGGTGAGCAGCAGATTGCCCAGTCCCTGGCGCTGATGGTCGGCGCTGACATAGAGCAGACTGAGATGGCCATCGGGGCTCAGGGTGACAAAACCGAGGGGCACATTTGCCTGCTCCGCTACCCAGCCGTGGTGCTCGCGCAGCTGGCTGACAAAGCCCGGATGTTGTGAACCGAGGGCCCACTGCTCCACCTGCTCGGCGCTGTAGTGCTCGGGGCCGCAGCATCGCACCGCCTGCTCAAACAGGGTCACGAGAGCGGGGATATGTGCCTCGCCAAGGGGGACAATACAAAGTGCTGGACTAAGTGCTGGACTAAGTGCTGGCGTCATAAGGTTGGGCCGTCAGTAGGGGGGAGGGGGCGCGGCGCCTGTGGCCGTTTGGCTTTGGGCAGACCCGCGACAACCCGCTCATAGGAGTGGTGCACCCAGCCTTGCCACAGATCATCTGGCAAGGTGCTGTTCAGGGTCACTGTGTTCCAGTGTTGCTTGTTCATATGCCAGCCCGGTTTGACCTCTGGGTGGATCTCGCGCAGCAGCAACGCCAGCTCGGGCTCGCATTTGAGGTTGATGGTAAGCGGCTCGGCCTGCCAATCCACCAGCGCGAACATCTTGCCCGCGATGCGGTAGACCAGGATCTCCGGGCCAAACGGGGTATCTTCGGTGGCGCCCGGCAGGGTCAGCAGAAAGTGGCGCAAACGGGTCAAATCCATGGTGGGTTCTCGCGCAAGGGGTGATCCGGGTCATGTCAGGCGCATATCTATCGGCGGGCCTGTTCTGTTAATATGCGCGCAGCCGAGTATACCCCCCATCACCAAGGGAGCCTATTGGATGTTGTATCACAAGACTTTCGAACTGGGTCCCGAGCGGGATTGGGTGGTGTTTGTCCACGGCGCCGGTGGCAGCTCCTCCATCTGGTTCAAGCAGCTGCGCGCCTATCGCGAGCACTTCAATGTGCTGCTGCTGGACTTGCGCGGCCACGGCCAGTCCCACCAGCTGCAACAGGTGGTCAAGGGCCACTACAGCTTTCGGGAAGTGACCGAAGATATCGTTCGGCTGCTCGATCATCTCGATATCCGCCGCGCCCACTTCGTCGGCATCTCCCTTGGTACCATCCTTATTCGCCATCTGGCCGAGCTCTGCCCGGAGCGGGTGAAAAGCATGGTGCTGGGAGGCGCCATTTTGCGGCTCGATATCCGCTCGCGGGTACTGGTGCAGCTGGGCCGACTCGGCCAGCACTTCCTGCCCTATATGTGGCTCTACCGGCTGTTTGCCTTCATCATCATGCCGCGCCAGCACCATCAGGAGTCGCGCAACCTCTTTGTGCGCGAAGCCCGCAAGCTCTGCCAGAAAGAGTTCAAGCGCTGGTTCCGCCTCGCCACCGAGGTTAACCCCCTGATGCGTTACTTCCGCGAACGCTCCCTGCCCATTCCCACCCTTTATGTGATGGGGGAGGAGGATCATATGTTTCTGGCGCCAGTGCGCGAACAGGTGGCCCGCGATGCCAGCTCCTCATTAGCTGTGATCGAACAGTGCGGCCATGTCTGCAATGTGGAGCAGCCGGAGCAGTTTAATCGCCGTACGCTGGCGTTTATTCAATCGCTGGGAGGGGGGAGGAAATAATCCTTTGCCTCAATCCCGACTCAAACAAAGCGGGGGCATATATCTGGGCCAGCGCATATCCAGTTTGTTCAGCGATGTCACAGGAATAGCCGTACCTGCGAATGGGGCTAAACCAGCACGCTGGCGTTCCCTATCACTTAATGTTTTTATAGTGTTCAATTACTTTTGCAATAGGGTCTAGAAGCACTTTTAATCCAGTGAAATCAATGCTTTTCTTTTTCTCCTTTACAATGTGAGTAGCAAAAGCATCCTTGCTAAGGTCATTTTTTGTATCTCTTTTTTCAACAGTATTAAAGAATTTTCCATTTGAATGTTTCATCAGCCTTGTTTTGTCATCGAAGAAGTACTCTATATCCGTTTCCTCACCAGAATTTCCTAAAGGTGTAAATATTACATATAGATTATCCATAACATGTATAAATTCTGATTTTCGTATGTCATCCTTCTTATCCAAATGTGACGGGATTAATGTGATCATTTTTTGAAATTTATTCCCCTGCAATAAACTGACTATATTACTTGGTCCGGTATCATTATCTAGGAAAATAATCACAGGGTTTTTGGGCTTTAAGTTTTTATACGGAGCCATATTTTTATGGAAGTTTTCAATGAATCCTTTTAGATAGTCTGTGCCACCAAAAAGCTCCAATAAAAATCTAGTTCTCTTGGTATACTCAACAAAACGTATCAATAATTCGTATTTACCATCAGTCTTTATAGCTAAAGATGGATAATGTGCCATGAGTTCACTTATAGCTGACTTTAAATAAATGTTATCAGTTTTACCCTCACATAGAATTGTTGGTTTCTCGTTGCCGTAAAATAATCTATAGTATAGAAATTGGCTGAATGTTTTTTCTCTTCCAGAAAGTAAAATATTTGTGCTTTTGCCTATAGTCTTCAAACTATATTCTGGTGATAATGGTGCTTTTTGTCTTAAACGATTATAATGATCTACGTGGTCAATGAAATTTAGCTGGCCCTCTAATTCATCTAGATTACCTATAACAGATACACCATCTTCAATGGTAGTAAAAGTGCCAGTTTTGAATAGTGCATTGCATTTAGCTCTTGCTAAACGCCAATACTCTTTTTTTGTATTAGGTTTTTTGTTAACGACAAGTCCCGTTACATCTTGTCGAGAATTCTTATACTGAATCCTAGTTTTACCGTTATTAACAGAGAACCCAGAGCGTTTTATTTCATAAAGTAACTCGTTACCTAAAGTGTAATAACCCTCATTTTGCTCTGCAATTTTCTTAGGGAATTCAGATTTTCTAGTGGAAAAAGTTATATCATCGGCATATCTTGTGTATGTGCATTTATATTTTTTTGCTAAAGATGATAAATTAATATCCAAGCTGTGACATATTAGGTTTGATATAACAGGGGAACAGGGACTCCCTTGAGGGAGTTTATTATCATAGCAAGCTATTTGAGCTATTACTGTTGCAATATGAGGATCCAGTTTGAAATCATTATTCTTTATAAAATAGCCTCTAACCCTACCGAAATTAAATCTATCAAAAAAGTTCTCTATATCAATGTTTAGAATGTTTTTCTTTCCTATGTGCATCATTGCATTGGTAATAATGGAGCGCTTTCTTGAAAAGCCATGTGATAAAGAAGGTTGTTTAGATTTTGAAGAGGGAATTTTAATTTTCAAAACTTTTGCTGTGTAGTCAATATCACCATTCTCTCTGACTTTTGGTGCGGCTAGCTGGGATGTTGGATATTTTATTTTGTTAATTTCATCGATGCAATCTAAGAGTAAATTGGACAATTTCCTTTGTAGGCTTTTCAATTCTTCAGATGGAGCGTTAATCACTCTTTTACCGCCAGATTTTTTATCTATGGTAAATTGATGATATTGGTTTTCAGGCCGCACAATGTATAAGGTTCTAGTTAAGAATGCAGCATCCACACCTAACAATTTAGCTAATTCTGGCTTGGAGGATATAGACTTCAAGGACTGGAGTTTTGACATATATATACCCGTATATGAGGAGGCTTATGGGCACTCTTACGCACTATATGCTCAGCATGCACATCGACACACTATAATAGGGCAATCCAAGTGGACAATTTTTTCACTGCTCGCGAAGCGCGAGCTAATAATCTGCCCATAAGCCGATATTTAGGTTAAATTAAATAAAAAGAGAGTTCAACAACAATAATGTGACAGTCATAACAGTATCGTCAATGTTTACCTTCCCAAAAGATGGGAAGGCTCGAAGCCTCTGGTGATTTTACTGTTATATTGACGAGTTTATTTCCACGACAGTAAAAGTTATGGATAGGTAAATTCACTCAATACCCCGTCATTTCCAGATAGCCGACCCCCTTGGCATCCCCCGAGACAGAGACAGCTCCCTCCCAGTAGTCAAAACGACCTGTCATGGCCTGATTGGGCTGACGGGCTTTGATGGTGAGGCTCATTCCGGCGGCGTTTAGCTGCCACTCAACGGGGTAATCCTGCCCCTTGGGGCCGCGCCAGGTGTTGCCCGGCGTAAGGCGAATCGCGTCGGGGGCGAGCACCCGGCTGCTGCCATCCCGCTCAATCAAAATACCGTAACGGTTTTCTGGCTCAGTGCGTCCCGGCTTGGTGCGCAGGCGAAACAGCATCAGCTCGCGGCCATCGGCCAGTTGCAGCGAAAACCAGTCCCAGCCCGATTGCCACTCGGCCAATACCGAGCTGCTCCACTCGTGATCAAACCACCCTTGTCCGGTGACGGTGCGGGTCTCGCCATCACGAGTCAGGGTGCCGCTTAAATGCAGGCGCGGGTAGGAGTAGTAAAAGGAGGCGTTGCCCGGGCTCTTCTCGCTGTAACCGGCCTTGCCTTGCAGTACCAGCGGCTTGGCGGCAGTGACGGTGAGGTTCAGCTCGCCAATCTTGCTCTGCACCTTGAGGGTGGCGGGGAAGAGCGCCGCCCCTTGCGAGGCAAGCCGCCACTCCCTGAGCCAATATTGGCCGCCGCTGGCCCCCGCCAGCCCCGGCCCCTGCCGACTGGCCCGTTCATCTTGCTGGTGGCTGCCACGGTCGAGATCCGTGATGGCAAACTGGGCCAGCCAGAGCTGGGGGGTGAGCCAGGGGTTGCTGGTGCGGAGTTCTTGCTCGATACCCTGCCGAAACAGGGTCCACTGCATGCCATATTCACGCCCCTGCTCATCCTTGAGGTTGCCGGTGAGATACCACCACTCGGAGCGGTAAGCGGGGTGGGCGGCGTGATCCTCCGGCAGCTGGATAGTTTGCCCCGGCTGCACCTTTTTAAAGCTGTCGTTGCCACCGCCGAGCAGGGCGCCCAGATCGCTGGCCTGCGCGCTGCCGCTTATGGCAATCAGCGGGATCAAGAGGGTGGCGAGCCACAGGAACCGTAAAGAGGACAAGCTTCCCCTCACCCTGGCCCTCTCCCAAAGGGAGAGGGGATGGTTCAATGCCGCACTGTGATCTTCTCTGCGCTGAAGAAAGGGCGGAGAGAGGGACGTGGTTAATGGGAGCTTCAAGCCATGGCTGAGCCAGTGCGCTAACCGATATGTCATACCACTCTCCTTGCCGCATACCAGGAGGCCAATGCGCCACATACCGGCGCCAGCAACAGGGCGGTGACCGCATGAAGGGGAGCGGCCTCGAAGGCGAGGCGCCAGCCAAAGGCGCGGGGGTTAACCACCTCGATCAGCACCCAGGCAAGGCCATATCCCACCGGCAGGGCCAGCAGGGCGGTGAGCAGCCCCAATCCTGCCCCTTGCCACACCAGCAGCTGGCGGCAGTGGCGGGGGCTCAAGCCCAGACTCTGCAAGGTCTGCAGCTCGCCACGGCGCGCCAACCCCAGCACCATAAAGGCCGAGCCAATGCCGACAAAGGCGATGCCGAGGATCAGCAGTTTCAATAGCTCGGTCACCACAAAGGTCTGGTCAAACACCTTGAGGGCCGCGCTGTGGATGGCGGGGGCAGAGAGCAGATTGAGCTGCTCGCCAAAGCGCTCGCGCAGACGGTCGGCCAGTTGCTCGGGGTCGTTGCTAAAGAGGGCGAGGGATTGCACCGCCCCCGCCTCGAAGGCGTGCAGGATCTGCCCCTTGTCGCTGCCGTAGTCCTGATAGACGCCGGTGACGGTGAACTGCCTTGGCCCCTGCTCGCCGCTGATCGCCAATGTCTGGCCCACCTTGACCCCGAGGCGCACCGTCAGGGGTTCGCTCGCCAGCACTTCGTCGGTGCGGGTCGGCCAGCGTCCGGCCAGCAGCGGATAGGCCGCTTTCAGCTGGGGGATAAAGTCCATCTGCGCCCACTCGATGGGCTGCCCCTGCCAGCGGGCGGGGTGCACCGAGCGGCGCGAGGCGGCGCTCACCAGCGGATTGGCGAGCAGGGTCTCGAGGGTGGTGTCGCTCAAGGTGCCCTTGTTGCCCGCTACCCCCTTGGGGGCGGTGACATAGAGGTCAGCGGCCAGACGCTGGCCGAGCCAGATCTCCACGCTTGAGCGAAAGCTCGACACCATGACCCCGATGCCGATTGCCGCCGCGATGGCCAACTGCAATGCCATCACCGCGATAGCGGTGCGATCGAGATGATAGAGGGTCTCGGCCACCCCGAGCCGGGCGGTGAGGGGGCCGCCCGCGCGCCGTCGCAACCAGCCAAGCAGGCCGAGCAGGGCATCGGGCAGCCAGAGCGCCATGGCCAGCAGCCAGCCGCCGGCGATAAAGAGGGCGCCGGTGAGACCGGTTTGCGGCAGCCACAGGCAGAGGGCGCACAGCAGCAAGATGGCGATGGCCAGCACGCGCCGTCGCCACGGGTGAGCGGGGGGGCGGCTGCTTCCCGCTCGCAGTTCGAGGGGGGATTGGCGCAGCAGTTGCCACCAACCGGGCAGGTTGGCGGCCAGTGTGCCGAGCAGCCCGATCAACAGCGCCTTGAGCAGGCTCACAGGGGAGAGGCGCAACAGATCGATGGGGTTGGGCCCATAGAGATCGGCCAGCGCCTGGGTGAGCTGCCCCATCAGGGCCAGCGCCAGCAGGCTGCCGAGCAGCACCCCGAGCAGGGTGCCTACCGTGGCGAGAATAAGCAGCTCCAGGATAAGCCAGCGCAGCACCCGACTCGGCCCCATCCCCAGAATGATCAACTGGGCCAGCTGGGGGCGGCGCACGCTCTGGACAAATCGCTGGGCGTTGAACACCAGAAACAATCCCACCGCCATGGCGAGCAATGAGAGCGCCGTCAGGTTGAGGGCCAGCGCATCGCCAAGCTGGCTGGCATCGAGCGCCGGGCTAATGGGCTCAAGCCACAAGGGCTGGTGAGGGTAATCGGTTTGCAGGGTGGCCTGCAGTGTGCGAGCTTCTGATTCGCTTAGCTTGAAGACGATGCGATCGAGCCGACCCGCTTTGCCCAGAAGCGGTTGGGCGAGGCCGATGTCGGTTATCAGCAGTCGCTCCATGGGCACGGCGCCCGGTTCAAAGGTGCCCGCCAGCGTCAGGGTCAGGGGGCGGGCGCTGGCGCCATCGCTGCCGCCCAATACAAAACGGCGGCTCTGGCCCGCTTGCCAGCCAAGGCGATCTGCCTCAGGGGTAGCCAGCCAGATGCTGTCGGCACGGTTGAGGGAAAAGGCGGGTTCGCTCGCGGGTTGGGTGCCAAACAGCTGGCGCAGGGGGCCGGGGTTGAAGAGATCCATTCCCAGCAGTTGAAAGCTGCGCCCCTCTTCATCCTTGAGCCAGCCATGGAGCTGGGGCATGGCATCGAGGGCGGGCTGGCTGGTCACCAGCTGCACGTAAAGCTGCTCATCCAGCCCGCCAGCAGGGGCCAGCCGGTAGTTGGCTTCCCCTGCCAGCTGGCTACGGGCGGCGACGAAGTTGGTGCGGGCACTGTGATTGAGCAGCTCGATGGCCACCACCAGTGACACCCCCAATACCAGCCCGGCCAGACTCATCAGCAGCAACCAGGGGTGGCTGCGATAGAGGCGCAGCAGCGCTTTGAGTGGCAGCATCAGCGTGCTCCCGGCAGTTGCAGTCGCCGTTTAGTCATGACGGGGCCCCTTGAGCTCGATAAGTTGCCCCCCTTCGAGGCGCAGCACCCTGTCTGCCAGGGCAGCATAAGCGGGGTTGTGGCTCACCAGCAGCAAGCCTGCGCCGGTATCGCGCACCGCCGCCACCATCAACGCCATCACCTGTTCGGCATTGTGCTCATCGAGGCTGCCGGTGGGTTCGTCGGCGAGCAGCCAACTAGGTTGATGGATAAGGGCGCGGGCCAGCGCCACCCGCTGTCGCTGACCGCCGGAGAGCTGCTCCGGCCAGGCATGGTGCTTGTGGCTCATATCGAGCCGTCGCAGCAACTGGTCAATCCTGGCCTCATCCGGTGGCAGAGCGTTGATGGCCAGCGGCAGGGCCAGATTCTCGGCCACGTTCAGGGTCGGCAGCAGGTTGAAATCCTGATAGACGATACCGAAATGGCGGCCCCGCAGGTGCGCCCGCTCGTCGGGTGAGCGGTTGTCGATCCGGGTCTCCCCCAGCCAGATCTCCCCCTCGTCCGGTGCAATCAGCCCGGCGATCAGATTGAGCAGGGTCGACTTGCCGCAGCCGCTTTGACCCAGCAGCAGGGTGATCTCGCCAGCGGGGAGGGCGAGATCGAGATGGTGGAACAGCGGCAGTCGTTCACTGCCGTTATCGAAGCACTTGCAGAGGTTGCGCAGGGTCAGCATGGGATAACCGTTTGATGGTCAATGGCTTTCATCATGCTTGGTACGCTAGCACGGCCAGCATTGATCAACACCCCTTACGGTTGATCAAGAGTGCCAGTTAGTGATCAAGGCGGCAAAAGAGCAGTGGATCCTCGCTGGATCCCGCTTGCCCGAGGTGGTTAGAATAGGGGCTTCCATGGGTCACAGGATGAGCAAGGATGTTACACAAGCAAGTCAGTTTTATCATCGATAGCAAGGGCAACAAGCAGGCTGCCGTCGTCCCCATCGAGATCTACAACGAGCTGATGACCCTGCAAAAGGCACTCTCCGACAACCGGCCGGGGGAGCGCGAGCTCTACCACTTCAACGGCAAAGGGGCCGAGGCCCACGGTTATCCGGTGGGCAAGCGGCAAAATCCGGGCTTTATGGTGCTGGCCGGTTCCACCGCCAATGGCGAGGATGCCGCCTCTTTGCGTGAAGCGGTGATCGAGCTGCGTCACGAACTGCTGGAGAAGGGGGTCATAGTGCCCCGCAGTCAGGGTGGCTTTGTCTTTACCGCCGATCAGCTGTTCAACAGCCCGAGTCTGGCGGCCAGTCTGGTGGCGGGCAATAACCGCAGCGGTCTGGATGCCTGGCAAAACAGCGCAGGCTATACCCTCAAGCAGTCGGGTTTCGGCAAGAAATAATCCCGCGTTTCGACAGCAAACCAATTAAGCGTTAATTGACCTGGATGAATTTTTCTTTTCATCCAGGTGCTAGCATCATTGCCAGATGGTTCTAAAAGGAAGAGACCATGTCTGCGCTCACCCCTGTTATTTTGCTGCTGTCCCTGTTTATCCCTCCCGCCCATGCCAGTAGTGGCCCTGTTCTGTTGACATCCTCCTCAATCGGACTTTTTTGTGTCGGATTGTTTGTGTTGGCCTACGCCCTGGTGATGGCCGAAGAGTATCTGCAACTGCGCAAGTCCAAACCCGTGCTGGTGGCCGCCGGGGTGATCTGGATCCTGATCGGTATCGCCTATGCACAGCAGGGGATGAGCCCTGTCGCCGAGCAGGCATTTCGCCATACCCTGCTGGAATATGCCGAGTTGATGCTGTTCCTGCTGGTGGCGATGACCTATATCAACGCCATGGAGGACCGGCGGCTGTTCGATGCCCTGCGCGCCTGGCTGGTGCGCTCCGGCTTTCACTTGCGCACCCTGTTCTGGTTGACCGGCGGACTTGCTTTTTGTATTTCGCCGGTAGCAGACAACCTGACCACAGCGCTCTTGATGTGTGCCGTGGTGTTGAAAGTGGCCAACGGAGATCGGCGTTTTGTCAATCTTGCCTGCATCAACATAGTGATCGCCGCCAACGCCGGAGGGGCGTTCAGTCCCTTTGGCGATATCACCACCCTGATGGTGTGGCAGGCGGGCAAGGTGCAATTTGGCCAGTTCTTCACCCTGCTGATCCCCTCTCTGCTCAATTTTCTGGTGCCCGCCATCCTGATGAGCCTGATGGTGCCGCGTCATGTGCCGGAGGCTGATAACGAGGTGGTCGATCTCAAGCGGGGTGCCCGTCGCATCGTCGCGCTGTTCTTGCTGACCATCATCACGGCGGTGCTATGCCACAGTTTCCTCCATCTGCCACCCGTACTGGGCATGATGCTGGGGCTCGGTTATCTGCAGTTTTTCGGCTTCTATTTGCGCAAGTCGCTGCCACGATCCCTTGCCCGCAAGCGTGCGCTCTATGAACGCAATGGCGATGAGGTGCGGTTGCGCAGTCTGGGTTCTGTTGTGCCATTTGATGTGTTCAACAAGGTGGCCAAGGCGGAGTGGGATACCCTGCTGTTCTTTTACGGGGTGGTGATGTGTGTCGGTGGGCTGGGCTTTATGGGGTATCTGGAGCTGGTGTCACACTGGCTGTATGACGCTGGGGATCCCACCATGGCCAACATCTTCATCGGGGTCTTGTCCTCCGTCATCGACAACATTCCCGTAATGTTTGCCGTGCTGTCGATGAACCCGGATATGGCGCTGGGGCAGTGGCTGCTGGTGACCCTGACTGCCGGAGTGGGCGGCAGCCTGCTCTCCATCGGCTCTGCGGCCGGGGTGGCCCTGATGGGACAGGCCCACGGCATGTATACCTTCTTCGGCCACCTGAAGTGGCTGCCTGCCATCTTGCTCGGTTATCTGGTGAGCATAGGGGCGCACCTCTGGCTCAACAGTGCCCAGTTCTGAACGTCCGGCCGCCAGTACGAAAAGAGGCTTCCGTTGACGGAAGCCTCTTTCGTTTTCCTGACAGGAGGGAGGGGATCAATTGCCTCGCTTGCCGGTCAGCAGCCAGTAACTCAGGGTGGAGCCCACGCCGCAGCAGGCGATGGCGATGGCCATGGGCAGCGGCGAGTGGGGCGGATTGAGGTTGACCAGAATACCGACCAGGGCGCCGATACCAAAGCGCAGGGTGCCCGCCAGTGCCGAGGCGGTGCCCGCAGATTGCGGGAAGTGGCCCATCAGGCCGGTCATGGCGTTGGCGCCCACCAGACTGATATGGCCGACAAACAGTACCACCGGAATGACGATGCCCCACAGACCGCCGGTCTGGCTCCAGGCGTTGTAGACCAGCAGGGCGCCCGCGCAGGGCAGCACCAGCAGGCCGTATTGCAGCATCCGCTCGGCACCCACCCCTTTCACCAGTCGGCTATTGACGAAGGTGACCACCATCATCAGCAGGATATTGAGGCCAAACAGCCAGCCGTAGTGCTCGGTCGGCACCTTGAAGTACTCGATATAGACGTAAGGGGAGCCGCTTAAGAAAGCGAACATGCCGGAGCTGGAGAGGGAGCCGCACAGCACATAACCCATGGCGCCGCGATGGGAGAGCACCCCCCAGTAGTTCTTGAGGATCTGGCCCAGATTAAGGGGCTGACGGTGCTCCGGTTTCAGGGTTTCCTGAATTTTCCACTGCATCACCAGACAGATCAGCAGACTGATCCCCACCAGCAGCCAGAAGATTACCCGCCAGTCGGCGTGGGCACTGATATAGCCGCCCACCACAGGCGCCACCAGAGGCGCCAGCGTCATCACCAGAATGACGAACGACATGGCGCGAGAAAACGCATCCTTCTCGAACAGATCGCGCAGCAGGGCATTGACCACTACCGACCCCGCCGCGCCGCCCGCCGCTTGCAACATCCGATAGGCCAATAGTTCGGGCAGGGAGTCCGCCATGGCGCAGCCCACCGAGGCGATGGCAAACATGATGAGCCCCGCCAGGATCACCGGCTTGCGGCCATAGCTGTCAGCCAGCGGGCCGTAGAAGAGCTGACCGATGGCAAAGCCGCCCAGAAAGGCGCTGATGGTGAGCTGGGCGCCGTCGATGCTGGTGGCCAGATCCCGGGCGATGGCCGGAATGGCGGGCAGATACATATCCACCGCCAGCGGGGTCAGACCCGCCAGAGCGCCGAGCAGGATAAACAGGAAACGGGGGGAGAGGGCGGCAGCCTGAGCTGTTGGCGATTGGGGCATAGGGTATCCGCTGGTGAACCTTGGTTGAAAAAGGGAGAAGGGCGAGTCTATCAGGTTTGTCCCCGCTCGGCATGACGTTCCTGCCCCCTCAAAAGGGGGAGGTGCCCGGCCATTCAGGCACCTTGGGGTGCACGCTTGCGGTCATGGGGGCGCACTGCGCGGATCACTCCCCCCAGCCAGAGCAGCCAGGCCAGCGACGAGATGGCGTACCCGAGCCGCTCCGGCCAGCGGGCGGTGAGGGTAAAGGTGAGGCTGTGTTGTCCGGCGGGCACCCAGACCTGTACCAGCCCGTTACGGGTACTGCTGACGCTCAGCGGCAGGCGCTGGTCGAGCCTTGCCTGCCAACCCGGGTAATCAAACTGGTGCAGGATCAGTTTGGCGGGGGCCGGGGCATCCACCGTCAATTCGATATGACGAGGCTGCCAGCGCTGGATCTGCCAGTTCACCCCCTGATGGTCGCTGGTGATGGCGGGCTGGAATTCCTCTTTCCAGGCCAGCAGGGTGGGGGCAAACATGCCGCGTGGCACCTGCTTTGGTCGGTATTCGCGGGCGCTGCGCTTGCTGTCGAACTCCCCGTCGAGCTGACTCTTTACGGGAGCCTGGGTGAGCGGCGCCTCGCGTACATAGAGTCCCTGCGAGAGCAGGGTGAGGGCAAGCAGTAGCCACCAGACCCACTGCCACGGGCGATAGGTGGGGGTACCCAGCGCCACTACGGCGACGGTAGCGATGACCAGCAGCAGATTGAGACGCCAGGGAAATTGCACCAGTTGCAACGGAGTGAGCAGGTGCCACAGGGGCTCGCTTGGTGGCAGCATCATCAGAAAGCTCAGGGTGCCAATGACCCCCCAGAGCAGCAACTCGGGATGGCGCGGCTCGCGGGCGGCAGCCCAAGCTACCAGCAGCAGAGCCAGGGTGAGCAGCGTCAGCCAGGCGAGATGGCCGCGAAAGCGCCAGTCATCACGGCTTTGGGGCAAACGATCGAGAAAGTTGCGCTGAAATTCGAACATGCCAGTGCGCATCTGCTCCATGGAGATCCCCCCCTGATCCAGCAGAGCGGGCAGCAGCAACAGGCTGGCCATCGCCAACCCCCAGAGCTGGCCCAGTAGGGTGCCAATGAGCGGGGAGGCGGTGACAGGGACACTAAGCGCTATGCTCCCCTTGTAGCGCCAGACCAGCAGCAGGCTGCGCAGGGTGAGCAAGCCCAGAATGAGCAGGGTGCTTGGTAGATGGGAAAGCGTCAGCATGGAGACGGCCAGTGCGAGCAGCAGTAGCGCAGAGGGGGCGCCGCGGCAGAGGCGATCCTGCGCCAGCAGTGCCAGCGGTGCCCAGACAAAGGCCCAGCTCTCCGCCAGGGCAAAGCGAGCGTAGATATCGATGGCCAGATGATAGGGCAGCGCCATATAGAGCAGACTGGCCGCCAGCGCCCGTCCGTGGCCGGCAAAGGGGCGCAACCAGAGATAGGCAAACAGGCCGGAGAGCCAGAGTGCCACGCTGCTGCTCCAGAGCAGCGGCGTCATCGCCTCGTGGGCCAGTGGGGTAGGGCCGGCGAACAGGGCGCTCACATAGTAGGGCAGGGGGGGATAGAAGAAAAAGACCGGGCTGCCAAAGGCGCCGTTCATCTCCATCAACCAGCGCGGATAGAGCTCACCTTGCCACAGTTGCACGGCAAAGAAGTGACCGGAGAGCAGGTGGTGAAACAGATCATGGCCTTGGCTACCGCCGCGCAGCCAGAATGGCAGCAACAGGAGGGCACAGGCACCGGTCAGCACCGACAAAACCCACAGCCACTCTCTGGTTACACGCATAAGGAGACTCGTCTGTTATGGATGCGCAGTGAGTGTACCCGAGTTGTTCCCCTCTTTTTTAGTTGTCTTGGCGGTTTTTTGTGCTCTATCTATGTTTTTTGTCACTTTCCCTATGGGGTGTCTGCAGCGAGGGAATGGCGAGCCAGAGTCCGGGCTCGGCGGCAAAGCGTGGGGCAAACCAGTGCTGGCGCACCGCAGTGGGCATTTCGCTCGCGGCGATGGGTCGGCGACTGAGGCGGCAGGCTCCCTGAGAGAGCGCCAGCGCCGCATCCCCCTTGTACCAGCCATCGGTCACCGGCAGTGCCGTGGTCTCACGCAGCAACCTTACCCCCCACTGGGTCACCAGCGCCGGGCATGCTGTTTCTGCCAGCCTTGCTGCCTGAACCATGGCGGGCGGACGGGGCAGGGTGAAGGTCGCGCCGAGCAGCAGCAATCCGGCGACTGCGACCACCCACTCACCACGGCGCGGCAGCCAAGCTGCCAGCAGCACAATACCGAGCAGGGTGATAGGGGCCAGATGGCGGGGATTGTCGGGATTCTGGCCAAACAGGGTCCAGAGCAGCAGGGCGAGCCAGTAGATCGTCCAGAGTGGGGGGAGGGCGGCAGGGTGGTTTTTTGATCTTTGCCAAAGCGGCAGTACCAGCAGCGCCCCGACAGCCAAGGGCCAGAGCGGGGTGAGCTGATCGTTGAAGGTGCGGGCCCAGCTGAGCAGCCGATCGCCATGGGCCGCTGCCGTGTTGCCCCACAGGGTAAAGTGGCCGTCGGTAAAGCGCCGCCCTTCGCTGAAATAGGCCCAGCCATCGGCTTGCCAGACAAACAGCAGGCTGATAAGCCCCACCAGCATGATGGGGAGCACAAACCTGATGCGGGTGCCCTGCTGCGCCAGCCCGAGCCACAGGGGCAGCAGCGCCAACACGAAGTAGGAGGGGCGCAGTGCCAGCATAAGGCCTAGCAGCAGACCCGCCAGCGCAATTCTGCGCTGCTGCAAGGCCAGCAGCGTCCCGAGCCAGGCGGCGAGCGCCGGCCCATCCGAAAGGCCGGAGAGCGCCAGCGTCGGGGTGAGCGGCAGGGCCAGCACCAGCAGCCAGATGGGGGCAAGCAGGCTTGGCCGTTGCCACAGCCTCACCGTCAGCCAGGCGGCGAGCGGTGCCAGCAAACTGCTCCCGAGCAGACTTGCCCACTGCACCGCGCGGGCCGGGTCGTCCACCAGCAGATTGATCAGCCGCGCCAGCCAGATAAAGGCGGGGTAGCCCGGAAAGTGGGGGGAGAACTCCAGCACGCTAAAGCGCGTCACCCCGTGGGCGAAATTGAGGGCATCATCGGAATCGAGGGCCACCGGGAAGGCCAGCAGCCAGCCAAGCCAGGCCAGTTGCAGCAGAATGAGCAGCCAAATGGTGGTGGAGCAGGGGGAAGGCCAACGCTGGGCCATTACCTTACCCCTCATCCCCAGCCCTTCTCCCGCAAGGGGAGAAGGGGGAGAAGGGGGCGAACCGGCGTTCGGGTGCATTTATCGGCAGGCCGTGCGTAGGGTGGGTAGAGCGCAGCGAAACCCACCGTGTGTCACAGCGAGGTGGCGCAATGATTGGCAGGTTGCCATCAAAGCGGCGCCAGCACGGCCATCAGCGCTTTTTCTGCATCGCTAAAGGCGGCGGCGTCGGCGGGCTTGGCGCCCACCCCGAATACCCCCGGGTTGCCGATGGCATCCAGCACTTTGGCCAGCGCCTGTTCGGCCGCCTTGCGATCCCCTTCATTGAGGGAGGGGAGGATCAAGTCGAGGAAGCGCTTGCTCTTGACCACCAGCACCTTGGCGGTCTGGTAGTCGCCAAGATTCTGGCTGGCCCCTTCGAGGCGGCGCTCGATCTCCGCCTTGTAGGCGCGGTTGAGCAGGGCGGCGGTGGCGGCGGCATCTTTGGCCTTGATGGCGGCGGCCAGCGGCCCTTGCAGCTCCACCTTGTGGTGCTGTTCCAGATAGCTCAGCTCGTCGGCAATCTCGCTCAAGGTGGCGCTGGCATCCTTGCCGTCAGTGGCGGCGCCAAGCAGCGATTCACGTGCGTCGATCAGTGGCTCCTTGCCGGCGGCGGCGTAGGAGTAAGCCTGTGCCTGCCCGCTGAGTGTCAGCAGCAGGGTGAGGGCGAGTAAACCCGGGCGGATGGTCATCCTGTTCTCCTTACTTATGCCAATGGCGCGGCCATCAGGCCACGCTCTGGGTTTCGATCACGGTGTTTTCGTTGCGATGGTTAAAGATGGCGTGACGTCTGTCCACCCCGTCGATCACCATGTCGGCCGCCATCATCCCCATCTCCATGGCGGTGTCGGTGAAGATGTAGCGGAATGTCCCCTGACGGCCGGTCATGATGAGGTTTGTGATGGGCATCAGCGCCTTGATCGCTTCGTTACGACGGGCCTGATAGCCGAGATCCATCAGCGGATAGGCGTACTCGCTGCGGGCTTCGAAGGTCTCATCGCCAAGCTTGGCGGTATCGACGCCGAGGCTGGCCAGATCGGCGGTGACCCGACCGCGCAGATCAGAGAGCGGCGCCTGCCAAGTGGCATCCCCCGGGTTGCAGGGGATTTCCAGCATCACCGAGGTCTGACCCTGGGGGGCCATAAAGGGGCTGCGGCGGCGCGGCTCCTGCAAGCGGGTGGCCAGAATATGGGGATCGGAGAGGTACTGCCAGGTGTTGTCCGACAGGTTCTCTGTTTTAAGCGGCATATTGACGAAGCGAAGCGACCGGTATTGGAGATCGCACGGCAAGCCCAGATGCTGGCAGGTGAGCGGCAGCGGCAGGGTGGAGATCACCTGATCAAATTGCTCACTCTGCTCAACGTCATCTTGTCTCCAATAAACCCGTTCGATGCGGCCATCGGCCTGCTCAAGGCGGGTGATGGTGGCGCCGGTTTTGAGCTCAACGCCCTCTGCCACCAGCCGTTCCCCCAGAGTGGTGAAGATCTGGCCGAAGCCATATTTGGGGTAGCGGTATTTGCGGGCATAGGTGCGCACCGAGATACTGCCGTTGCGTCTTGGCAGCAGGCGGCGGGCCACGTCTTTGAGATCGATCAGGCTGATGCGCTGGCCAGCCCAGTCGGCGGAGAGCTTGTCCGGGTTGATGCCCCACAGTTTGCCGGTGTAGCCCTCGAAAAACTGACGGTAGAGGGTGCGGCCAAAGTGACTCTGGATCCACTCGGCAAAGCTCGCCTTGGCAAAATCGTCCGGCTTCTTGCTAAAGGGCAACAGCAGCAAGTCTTTTACCGCACCGGCCATCAGGGCCAGCGGCGCCGTCTTGAGCAGGTTGGGGAGGTTCAGGGGGTAGTCATAGGTGCGCCCGCCAAAGCGGATCACGCTCTTGCGCTCGGCGTGGAGCAGATCGTCCCCCATCAGCTCGTCGATAAAGGCGAGCAGCTCGGGGTTCTTGGTGATAAAGCGGTGGCCGCCGTAGTCGAAGCGATACTTCCCATCGTGCCCCTTGAAGGTCTGGGTGGCGCACATGCCGCCGACCACCGGCTCCTGCTCGAACAGGGTGACTGCAAAACCGGCGCGGCGCAGGCGCCAGGCAGCCATCAAACCGGCGGGGCCGGCACCCAGCACCGCAATGCTTTTCTTGTTGTTATCGCTCATGACCTATTCCGAAACTGCTTGATAGATAAGGGAACCGCGCCAAGGCGCGGCTCCCGAATAGTGTTGTTACCCCGCGGCCTTGTTGCCACAGGGCGTGTTGGCTCAGCCCTTGCTGGATGCGGCGCTCACCTGCGGGCGATAGCTGCGCTGCCAGAGGGTAACGAAGATCGCCAGATAGAGGGCCCAGGTCAGCAGCTGCAAGCCAGCGGGTGAGGCATTGTAGCCAAACAGGGCGCGCAGGAAGGTACCAAATACCCCCTGATCGTCGAGAATATGGCTGATGTCGAACACCGGCGTGGTCCAGAAGGTGATGATGTCTGCCGCCTGCAACATGTTGACGGCGGACGACAGCAGACCTGCGGCGATGATGATGATAAGCAGGCCGGTCCAGCGGAAGAAAGGGGCCAGCGCCACCTTGCGGGTGGAGCGCAGCAGCCCCCACACCAGCGCGATGGAGACCAGCAGCCCCGCCAGCGCGCCCATCAGGCCGGATTGCAGATCCACCCCTTGCCCGGAGTAGAGCAGGGCGGAGAAGAAGAGCACGGTTTCAAACCCTTCGCGCATCACCGCGAGGAAGGCGAGCAGCACCAGACCAAACAGGTTGCCGCCATCAATGGCCGCATCGATGCGCGCCGTCATGGCTCCCACCTGGGATTTGGCCTGCTTTTGCATCCAGATCGCCATATAGGTGAGCACCAAGGTGGCGAAGATCAGGATCCCCGCCATCAAGAGGTGGTTGTAACGCTCGCTCTCGAACTGGCTCACCACCACCTGGAACAGGAAGGCGACGACAAGAGAGGCGATAAGGCCGAGCCCCACCCCCAGATAGATGAATTTGTTGTAGCGGCTCGCCCCCAGCTTGGCGAGGTAGGAGAGGCAGATGCCGACCAGCAGGAAGGCTTCCAGCCCCTCGCGCAGGGTAATCAGAAAACTTGCAAACATCAGGATTGAGGCTCCGTAGCGGGCGTGACGGGGAGAGGCTGCAAGGTGAGTTGCAACCGATTTAGTTGTAGACGCGTGAGCAGCACTATAGGTGGCTCCGGCAAGTTCGGCTCGGCGGCGCGCACTGCATCATTGACCCACTTGGGGTAGGTGCGGAAATTGAGTTTGATATCGGCCTTGAAGGGCCCTTGGGCTTCTGCGGGCAGCGACCAGACTTCATCGCGCCAGCCATCGGCCGGAATGCGGGTATCTTCCAGCAGTTTGGCGTAACGCCAGAACTTGAGCCCTACCGGCTTGCCCTCGGCATCGCCGAATACTTTTCTGAACAGTCGCGCATCCTCAGGGACAGCACCATCCACCGGTTGGCCGCTGGCAAGCACCACCTTGCCGGTGGCGTCGATGACGGTCAGCTCCAGCCAGAGTTCACGAAAATCAGCTACGCCAGTGGGCAGGGCATGGCCCGCGCCGGTATTGGCGACCCGCACCACCAGTTGCTGACTATCGGCCGCCTGTTCGATACGGGCGGAGAGGGTAGCGCTGGAGCGCAGCAGGGCCAGACTCTCCTGTTCAAGGTCGGGGTTGCGAAGCCCAACCAGCTGGTGCTGGGCGCCGGTGAAGTTGTGGCGATAGAGCCGCGCTTTCATGGTGCCGTTTTCGGTGGACTGGCCCGCCACCGGTGCGCCGCCATTGCCCGGCTCCGGGTTCATATGGCAGTCGATGCAGGTGCGTCGTTTGGCGGGATCCTCGGCCTTGGCGAAGCTGGATTTTTCCCACTCGTCCCAGGTGTTGACGATATTGGCGCCGGTGCCCGGGGCAAACTCGTTGTGGCACGACTTGCACAGAGCCGCATCGCGGTAGAAATCCTTCTGATAGGAGGCTTTGTGGGCCGCCGGACGGGCGTTGATCTGCCGCTCGGCCAGCCAGTGCTGGAGGCTGCCGCCCGCGGCATCCTCGAACACATAGCTCTCACGGTCTTTCAAATTCACGGTAAAGGCGCTGTTGCCGCCCGCGTCTTCTACCTTGGTGATGCGATGACAGAGCACACAGCCGGTCCCTTCCTCCACCACAGGTTCGCCCGCTTTGTGAGCGGCAATCAGCGAGGCGCCACCCTGCTCGAACATGTGGGAGCCCTTGGGCAGATCTAGCTGGCCGGTCATCACCTGCTGGGGCATGTGGCAGCCCTGACACCACTGACCGAAGGCTTCGCCCTCAGTTTCGCGGGCCAGCGCCTGTACCACCTTGTAGTAGGGGTGGGAGTTGCCCATCAGCCGGTGGTTGCTCTCGCTCCAATCCTTGAACGCCTGTTGGTGGCAGTTCTGGCAGGAGGCGGAGTTGAGCCACGCCTTCGGGTGAGTGGTCGGCGCCTTGGCGGGATCCGTGCGCGGGGCATCGAGTCGCAGCCAGTTGGCGAGATAGGGGAGGTTGCCATCGGCGGTGACGAAAGCGTGTAAGTCCTCCATCATCGCTTTCACTTCCGGTTGGGGCCTCGCGGGGTCAACTGCCTCGGCCCCATCGCGGGTGTCGTGCCCCATGCCGCCCTGGGTCTGCTGGGTCATGCGCAGGTATTCGCCGACAAAATCCCCCGCCACCATGTTGGTGAGGTTGGCGTGGCCGTTGATGGCGTTGTCGCCGCTCTTCTGGCGATGAGCCGCCATCAGATAGCGGTTGGTGAAGTTGAACCCGTCCAGATGGCAGGAGTTGCAGCTCATCCAGTTGTCCCCCGCCATGGGGAAGCGTGAGTTGGACGCTGTGTTACCAAGGTTGAATAGCCGCTCGCCGCGCTGAAGCGGCTCGGGGCGGGGATCCGTCTCTACCAGTTTGGCGAAGTGGGGTACATCGACCGTGACCCGGGCAAACGGGCCGCTGCCGCCGCTATTGAGGCGGGTGAGATCCTGCCCCATGGCGTTGTGCACCAGAATATGGTCGCCATCGATCAGCAGATCCCGCGGATTCTGGCCCGGCAGGTGACGCAAGAGCTGGGTCGCCTTGGCGCCCCCCTGAAACTTCTTGCGGCGGTGGCGGTTGTTGTTGGATTTGCCGCTGCGGGAGAGATCAAACACCAGCAGATCTTCCGAGCCCGCCAGGGTCAGATAGACCCGCTTGCCGTCGGCGGCAAAGCGCGCTGCGAACGGGTTGGAGACGATCTGGCTGCGGTTGCCGACGCTTGGCAGGTTGATTTGCAAAAAGAGCTGTTTTCTTTCATCGACCCGCTCTTTCTCCTCATCGAGATCGATGATGGAGACCGCCGGAAAGACGGTGCTTTGAAACTGGAAGGGGTGATCGAAGCTCCACAGCACATGAGGCAACCAGGCCTCGCTGCCATCGGGGGAGAGGGCGATGCCATCGAGCAGGTGCGGCAATCCCTGAGAGTCGCTCGGCGTGTCGCTATGGGTCTCGGCCAGGGTAATGAGTTTGGGCTTGGGCAGGGCAGTCTCGGACAGAGAGGTGCCCTTGGTGCCGTGGCCAAGCTTGGCGAGATCATAGATGGTAAGCTGGCCGGTCATGGCGTGGGTCAGCAGCAGGCGATCGTCGTCGGTCAATGCCAGCCCGCGGGGAGTCTCGGCGGTTTCTGCATCCAGCTGGAGGTTGCCCGCGGTGTCGTAGGCTTGCAGGCGAGCGGATTCGAACAGCGTGACCCAGAACCACTGCCGCTTGGCATCGAAGATGACCCCATAGGGGCGGTGGCCGGTGGGGATCGTCTTTTCCAGATCGAGATCATCATCCAGCAGCAGCAGGCGATCGCCGCTGTAGTCGGTGACCAGCAGGGTGCCGTCATCGGCGCGGGCCAGCTGGCGCAGATCGCCTCCCAGCTGCACCTCTTTGAGCCGCTTGCCGCTATCGCGCTCAAGCAGGGTGACGGAACCTGCGCTCAGGTTGGCGGTGACGAGGCGCGGGCTTTGCCCCTCCTCATAGGCGATCATCCCGGCGCCCATCTGCTGGGCAGTGGCAAAGTGGCTGGTCAGCAGCAAGATGAGGGCCAGCAGGGGTGATAAATATGCAGAGAACGATGACTTCAACATGGGATCAGGAGCGCCATTTCAAGATGGTCCAGCGCCAGGCGTGGCGCAGCACCAGAGGAGTTAACGCCAATGCACTCAACCAGTGGGCCCAGCTGGCGAGGTTGCCCATGGCATCGCCCGGGGTGCCGTGCAGCACCAGCAGCAGGCCACTGGCCAGACAGATCAGCAGCAGGGCTTCGATAATCCGCCCCGTGGTGCGCAAAAAGGGTTTGTTGCTGCGGTTCAACAAGCTGCGGTGGGAGAGCCAGAAGGCGCCAAACAGCAGGGGAAACAGGGTGAGCGAGAGCATCACATGGAAAAACAGATTCCAGCGTGCCAGCGACCAGAGCGGGGTCAGCGGTTCCCACAGCAGCAGGCCGGAGAAGAACATCAGATAGAGGGTGCCCTCGGCGGCCTGATGGTGGTAGGCCAGCCACTGCCAGAATTGTCGGGGTGAGAGAGAAAGGCTTGTCATAAAGGCTCCAGCACCCGGGCGGGGCAGCCCGGGGGGAGCAAGTTTATAACGCAGTAAGAGTAATGAAAAGTGTTATCAATTGTATTGCTGGTGAATCAAGGCTGAACAAGCACAGTGATCAAACTCGACTATTTATGCTCCGCCATCCGCTCGGTCACTGCATAGGGAAGGTGCGAACAAATCCCTGATGTGAGATCGTGAGCGCCACTTGGCGCCTGCTATGAGGTTCAGCATGAATCATCAGCTCACCTTCGCGGATAGCGAGTTCAATGGCAAACGCCGCAAAACCCGTAAGGAGTTATTCCTGGCTCGTATGGAGGCGTTGCTCCCATGGGCAATGATGCTGGAGGTCATCGAGCCCGTCTATCCCAAGGCAGGTAATGGCCGTCGTCCCTACCCACTCGATACCATGCTGCGCATTCACTGTATGCAACAGTGGTATAGCCTTAGCGATGGCGCCATGGAGGATGCGCTCTACGAGATTACTTCAATACGTCTGTTTGCCAAGCTCTCACTGGACCAGGCCATCCCCGACCGCACCACCATCATGAATTTCCGCCATCTGCTGGAGCGGCACCAGCTGGCCCGGCAGCTCTTCGACGCCGTCAACCTGTGGCTTTCTGACGCCGGCATCATGATGAAGCAAGGCACGTTGGTCGATGCTACTCTCATTGAGGCCCCTTGCTCAACCAAGAACAAGCGTGGCGAGCGTGACGGCGAGATGCACCAGACCAAGAAAGGCAATCAATGGTACTTCGGCATGAAGGCTCATATCGGTGTCGATGCCAAGAGCGGCCTGACGCACACTCTGGAGACCACGGCAGCCAATGAGCACGACCTCAATCAAGTGGGAAATCTGCTCCATGGCGAGGAGGCATTTGTGTTCGCTGACGCAGGATATCAGGGTGCGGAAAATCGTGAAGAGCTGGCGGATGTAAAGGCACAATGGGCGATTGCGATGCGACCTGGCAGGCTCAAGGAGCTCAAAAAGCATCCGCGCAAAAACAAGGCTGTGATTGCCTTTGAGAGGCTCAAATCCAGCATCCGCGCCAAGGTGGAGCACCCGTTTCGGATCATTAAACGTCAGTTTGGCTTTGTGAAGGTGCGGTTCAAGGGGCTGCGCAAGAACGACAACCAACTGGCGATGTTGTTTACGCTGGCGAATCTGTTTCGCGTGGACCAGATGATACGGGCATGGTATAGCTGTGCCCAAAAATCGAGATAAGCCTCGAAAATGAGGCTAACTGGCGCTTAATAGCCGAATACTTGCGGCAAAAAGTCAGGTTTTGAAGTGATGATCATTTCAAATGCGGACAAAGAGTTCGTGGTGAAGGTGCGAGCCGCTTGTTCGCACCTTCCTTAGGACATAGCCTTTTATTTAGGCTATGTCCCAATTACGTGTTGCATGGGGCGCCCCAGCGCCTCATGCAAACATGTTTTGATATTTACGCCTTTTCCGTAACGCTCCAGCA